>QHXA01000145.1:2963-14884 GCA_003222755.1 Acidobacteriota bacterium | reverse complement strand
CTTTAACAGTGCTGGTGGGCGCCTTCGCTTGCGCAATTTCCGGAACCAGCGCCGCGTCCGCCTGAAGTTCACCATCGACCAGCAATTCAGGGGCGCGTGCCTTCGCAGTTCGAACAGCCTCTCGAATTCGGTCCAGCGACGGATGTGCCGCGCTTCCCTTTGTGGAAAAGGAAAGAAATGCCACTCGGGCCTCGGCCTGCAAAAAAATGTGAGCGTTGCGGGCAGCATCGACTGCAATATCCGAGAGCTGGCTTGTGGTCGGAATCGGAACGACGGCGCAATCGGCAAAAATCAGATTGATTGTGGGAAGCGCCATCAGAAAGAAGCTCGAGACTGTCTTTGAGATGTCATTAAGACCAATGCAGTGAATGGCCGCGCGAACTGTCTCAGCCGTTGTAGTTGCGGCGCCGCCAACGAAACCATCCGCGTCGCCCGCGCGAACCATCGCAGCAGCGAAGTACATGGGATTTTCAAAGCGTTTCATTGCTTCCGGCTCGGTTATGCCGCGCGATTTCCACTCGGTTAACAACAACCGGACGTAACGATCCACAAAATTCGGAGTCTTCGGATCGACGATCTCGATATGTGAGAGCTTGATTCCAAGCTCTTGTGCCTGGCTCTCCACGGCTTGCGGCGAGCCCACTAGAATGGGTCTTGCCATGCGGCTGTCGACGATGCGCGCAGTCGCTCGTAGGACACGCGGATCCGTGGCTTCAGGATAGACAATCCGCTTCGGCGCTTTTGCCGCACGCTCACGCAACTGCATTACAAGGTCAAGCATCGCCGGCTACTTGGTGGTGACAACTCCGGTGGGCCGTTCGCGTTTCTTTTTGATCTCGATTCCGTGGCGTTTGATCTTCTGATTCAAGGTCGACAGCGGGATTTTGAAATTGTCGGCTGCATCTGTCTGGCTCCAGCCGGTCTGTTCAAGCATTTCTATGATCACCCGGCGTTCAAACGCATCGATGATTTCAAACAGCGATGTGTCCTTCGTGAGTGGGAACGAAGAGAGTGTGGCAAACCGCGGAGAGGGAGAAGTAACGGTTTCGGGTAGAAGATCGCGGCCCATGATTTCATCTTGAGAAAGGACGACTGCGCGCTCCACGGCGTTTTCCAGTTCGCGCACATTCCCGGGCCAATGGTAATCCATCAACACCTTTAAAGCTTCTGAGCTGAATCGATACGGCGGCTTACCGTTTTCCTCGCAATACTTCTTTGTGAAGAACTCCACCAAAGCCGGAATGTCTTCCTTGCGTTCGCGAAGCGGCGGCAATTGCACATTGATGACATTCAGCCGGTAATATAGATCTTCGCGAAACCGGCCTTCATCCACGAGCTTCTTCAGGTCGGCGTTTGTCGCGGCGATGATCCGCGCATCGACCTTAATGGTCTCTGTCGCGCCCAGGCGCATGAATTCCTTTTCTTGAATCACGCGCAACAGCTTAGCCTGAGTTTCCATGCTGATCGTACCGATTTCGTCAAAGAAGATCGTTCCTTGATCAGCAACTTCAAACAGTCCCTTCTTCGAAGCGATCGCGCTTGTGAATGCGCCGCGCAGATGCCCGAACAGCGTGCTTTCCAACAGATCAACCGGCATGCTGCCGCTGTTTACTGGGACGAATGATTTGTCGGCACGCTGGCTCTTCAGGTGGATGGCTTTCGCGATCAGCTCTTTGCCCGTTCCGCTTTCACCTTGGATAAGCACGGTGCTGCGGCTTGCGGCGACCTGCGTAACGAGGTCGAGCACTTTGAGGATCTTTTCACTTTTGCCGACAATATTGCTGTAACCGAAGCGCTCCTTTAATGCGCGTCGAAGTTGGAAGTTTTCGCTCATCAACTGCCGCTGCTTGATCGCATTGTTCACAGTGACGAGCAACTTCTCGTTGTTCCACGGCTTCGTGATGTAGTCGTACGAGCCTTGCTTGATCGCGGAAACGGCAGTGTCTAGCGCGCCTATCGCAGTGATGATCACAACCGGCAGTGTGGGATCGATGCGTTTGATGTCGTTTTGAACCTCCATTCCGGACTTACCAGGGAGCATGAGGTCCAGCAGAACGACATCGTAGAACTTGTCTTCGATCTTCTTCAGGCCTTCTTCGCCGCTTGCGGCAGTATCTGGGTTCAAGCCTTCAGAGGTGAGCAAGATTTCGATGCTTTCTCGAATTTCCTCCTCATCATCGATAATGAGGACAACGCCCTTTCGTTTAGACATTAACGGTCTTCCTAACCAAAGGCAGTTCCAGCCTAAAAGAGGTCCCGACACCCGGCTTGCTTTCAACCGAAATGGTTCCGCCGTGCTCCTGCACTATACCGTAGCTGACCGACAGGCCAAGTCCCGTGCCCTTGCCCGGTGCCTTCGTCGTAAAAAATGGATCGTAGATTTTCTTGATGTTTTCGGGATTGATTCCCGTGCCCGTATCTTGCACGAGGATCTCAACCTTGGAATTCATTGTGTCCGTCATGACGCGTAGCTCGCCGCCTTCGGGCATTGCATCTCGCGCGTTCACGAACAGATTCAGGAACACCTGTTGGAGCTTCCCTGCATTACCGAAGGTTATCGGGTATTCCGCGCGAAGCTCTTGCTCCACGCGAATTCGCGCGCTTTTGAGTTGATGTTCCAAAAGCGCAACCGTATCCATAATGACACGGTGGATGTCGACCTCTGTGAACTCCGTAGCGTTCGTTCTTGAGAAATTGAGCAAGTTGTTGACGATTTCAGAGGCACGAAATGTTTGCTTCGTGATCTTTTCGAGCAGCTTGTGCCGCCAATCTTCCGGAGTTATTTCCTTGCGGAGCATCTGTGAATAGCTGGAAATGACGGCCAGCGGCGTGTTCACTTCATGAGCAACACCAGCCGCAAGCAGGCCTATAGAGGTGAGCTTCTCGTTCTGAATCAGCTGATCTTCCAGGCGTACTCGATCCGTGATGTTGTCAATAATAATCAGCGTTCCGCGAGTGTTTCCGATCTTGTCGAGTAATGACGTAGCAGAGAAATTCACCATCAAGCCGATCCATGGTTGTTTATAAAGCTGGCCATTTTCGATAAGCCGCTGCAGAAATCCCGCAGGAATAAAGTTTTCCGTTCGACGGCCGATCGCATCATGCCGGCTGCGGCCGGTTAGGATTTCAAGTGCCCGGTTCCAGCCGACGATCCGCCCGTCCACATCTTCCACGAGCACGCCCACGTTGATGGATTCGATGATGTTCTCGCTAAAATCTTTCAAGCTCTGATACTCAGCTGCCTTCTGCTCGAGCGAGCGATAAAGACGGGCGTTTTCGAGTGCAATCCCCACGTAGTCAGAAACGGTTTGCAATAACTCCAAATCCTCACTGGTCAGGTAATCACCGTTTTCAGTTCTGCCGAGTGCGATGTAGGCAATTACCCGGTCTTTGACGCGGCACGGAATAAAGTAGTTCAGGCCGTGGAGATCCGCTTCGAAGAAGATGTACGAGCGGTCTGTCGTTGATTTCAGGAAACTGAAGTCTGCATCTTCAGGAATGGCGAGTCCAGCCGTCCGATGGGGAATGAACCGTGAAGGATCGAATGGGTGCTCCATGAAAATCGCCGAACGGCTGACAAATAAGGCGCGGCCGAGCCGGTCCACGATGCGGTCCAGCATCTTCTGGAGATGCACTTCGGAAGCGAGCGTCCGGCCGAAATCAATTAAGGTTTGGCGGACATCGTATCGGTCGCGATAGAAAAATTTGTCGACCCAGATCTGGAATTGATCCTTGATAGGTGCAAACAATAACGCGGCTACGATTGTCGCTCCAACACGCGCGACCATGCTGAGCGGCTCAAAACCCGCACCCAGCAATTCACCGACGACCACCACTACGGTGGCATATAGGCCGATAACGCACGCGGTCGCGAGTGTATACGTGACCCCGCGTTTGAAAATGATATCGACATCCATTAATCGATAGCGATGAATGGCATAACCAAACGAGACGGGAACCAATACCAGCGGCAAAATCGCAAAATCGACGTACGTCTCGGGAACCAGTCCCGATACTCGCGGAATCGATTGGAATACGAAATACGGAACAACCGCAAGCGCCGTCCCCCGCGTTACCCATTTCATCTGCTGCCGCAGTTCAGGCGTTTGGACGGTCCTATATGTCTGAAGCAGAATGATGGCACTCAAGACGAAATACAAACCGAACTGGAAATCCCCAAGAGTATTCAGGATGTCACGTAGCACGATCGGCGAGGGCGAAAGTCCGATAATGCCGTTTATAAATGCTAGTTGCGCGAGCAGGAGCATGGCACCTGGGATGTAGATGGCATACAACAAGCCGTGATGCTGCTTGATCCATCTATGACGTAACGGAAACTCGAGACAGAAATGCAGGAACAGTGGCGGTAACAGCAAGCTTGCGCCGAGGTCGAACCAAAAGATCACCCAGTCAAATGAGTTGAACTTGCCGGTGGGGTGAAAAGCATAGAAGACGAATGACGTCAGGCACACGAAATAAAAATGCAGCGCATGCGGAGCCCGAGATCTTTTTAGAAGGACGAAAATGCCGACGAGAAAGTAGATCAGGCCGATGAGTTCGAGATATTTCTGGTGACGGAGGAACTGCTCTGTGGCTTCAAGAACAACGGTGGTCTGGATTTCTTTCTCGTTCCGAACAATGCTATAAGTCGCCCTTTGCCAGCTGCCTAACTCGTAGAGAATCTGGGTGACATGGCGATCATTCCGGATGGTCTGGTCATTGATCGCCTTCAAAATATCGCCCGACTGAATTCCGGCCTTATCGGCCGGACCACCGCGAACGACGACGCGGGCTTGGATTCCGTCGGGGCCCTGGACCCACGATGCGCCGTCATCCGGTGGCGTGTAACGTCGTTTCTGCTGGACGTTCAGGCCGCCCAGAATGAGGATAGCGATCGTCAGCAGAACGGTCGCGACGTAATTGAAGGAGAAGATCTTCCGACTCATTTGTGCCCGATTCAGCAACCGGTGTTCCAAAAAATAATACAGATAACGCCAAGGTTAACCATATCAGCAAAAGCCGAATATGAATTATGGGAATTCTATATGAAATGCGGGAACGGGAACGCGAAACCAAATCGCGATAATATCCGTTGGAAACCGCTGCCCAAGTCAGAACTTGATGTTGATCCCGCCTTTGACCAATCGCGGGTATTGTCCGGCTTGTGCTCTGGGGGCTCCGAAGGACTGATCGAGCAGGTTCCGGGCATCCAAAATGGCCTGAACCTTTCCAGGAAACATCCGCCATGTTGGCAGGTTCTGGGCGATAGAAAGACTCAGAGTCGGGTCATTGTACTCCATCATTCGTTGGTAGGGATCGAGATGCGAAGCGGCGAAAGCAGAAGTCCATCGGTACACCGCGGTGATTTCCGTCTGAGTCGCATCGACATCGGCTTTAAACCGAGCGGCAACACTTTGGAAGCATCGCTTTACCAGCTGATTTCGCATGTCGTCGAATGTGGCGGCGTCGCGGCTGATCCCAAGTCCGTTGACCCGCGTATAGCCGAGTCCCACGTCGAAATTCCGGAATTGCCGGCGGTTTACATTCATTCGAACGCCTTCAGATGGAGTGTTGCTCGTGTCCAGAATCAAGATTCCGTGACGACCTTCTGCCGTACTGACGAACAATGCTTCGGTATCCCTTCGATCTCGGAATAGGGCTGTACTGAACTCCAACCCGTCCCCGAAAATGTGCGTCATGCCGGTTTCGGCATGTGAATATCGTTCAAGGGCAGGCGGAACTAAAATGGCCCGGTCATAATATTCTTTGCCTCGCACCGGATCATCCGCCGTAGAAGGCGCCTGTGAGGATGCGGCCACCGTTATCGTCGTGCGCCTCTCAGGAACCCAAGAAATTCCGAAGCGGGGACGGAGGTAGGTTGTTCCCGTCACAGCGCCGGCACGCCCGACTTCAGCGCCATAGTTCAGCACCAAGTGATCGGTCCATTGGAAATCCTCGCCGTACTTGAGTTGCACTTCCCGCAAGGAATCCGATTGCAATGGATCAGCGAACAGCGCTCCCTGGCGGACGTTCACGCCGACAGCAGCTTTGTGCCTGATCGCCGGAACAAAATCGTAAGAAGCGCCGATGCCACGTGGCTGGAGCGGGGATTCGTTGTACTGCCCATGTACCGTTACCTTCGAACTGGGATCGAGCGGCATGGTCACCGAAAACTGAGACCCGACACCTTCCATGGTTCCTGAAGTCGTTTCCACCGAGGTCGAGTAGAGTTGAAAGTAGCCCGTGTAATCTGGGCCAATGATCGGCTTCAAGGGTTCTGTTTTATGTGGTCCTTCGGCGATTCGAAGAACAGGTTGTGTCGATCGCGAACTCCGAAGCGTCCACACAATGTCCTCGGATTGCGGCTTGTCACGCGAGATAGTCCGGCGAACGACATCAATCGCGTTCTGCAAATTCACCGTCAGAACCGCCGTTCCACCCGCATTGAGTTGAATCCCCTGTTTGAGCGCGGGCAGGAACTTTGGCATGGATATCTTGACGGTGTATTCGCCCGCAAACAGGTTCGCGATCGAGAAAACACCGTCCCGGTCGGTAAGGGCGATTCGTTCGGGTAGAACGGGCGATGCCGCAACTGCGATTACCAACGCCCCCGCGATTGGGCTACCGCCGGAATCACGAACGCGGCCGTTGATGGTGGCGAGGTCGTTTGCAGCACCAGCAATAAGCGGGTAGAGAACAACTCCGGCAATCAAAACAGCGGTTACCGCAAATCCTTTCCGAATTGTTCGCATCGTTTGTCTGCTACTCAACGAATCGTAAAGTTGTCTTTCGCTAACATAACGTCTTTCGTCAAATTGTCGGTAATTTTGACCTGAACCGAATATTGGCCAGGCTCAAAGTCTGACAGTGGCAGCGTTTTGATCACCGTCATTTGCGCCGCCGCGTTCGACAATTCGGACGACTGTTCAACGATTTTTTTCACTTCCTGATTATTCTTCGTGAATATCATTTCCACTGTCGCCGAAGGCTTCTTGGTCGCTTCGTCAAGTTTCAGATTGTAGACCTGGAACCAGAGATTCAGTTCCTTCTCGCGATCTTTCTTGAATTCGCCATTCACGCTTGGGCGGACCTTGTTACCGCCGAGAATAAATGCGCCAGATCCGACCTGACTTGGAGGAAGACTCTCCACACGATCTGCCAAAATCAACGAACTCACTGTCAGTTTTTCGTCAGGAAATCGCGGCACAGGCAAATTGTGGTTGATCACGCCAACGTTCCCGCTGTTCACGTCCTTAATGACGATGTCGATCTTGTAGAGGCCAGGCCGAAGTGGAATAACCTTTTGATAGAGGGAGACACCTTCGAGTTGCTGCTTGAACAGCGAATCCGGAATCTTCAACTCGATATTGTCTTCGACCGTGCCGCCTGGGGCAGGCCGGCCATTCACGCCGGTAACCTTGATCAGTACATGCCCGGTAAAGCTGTGGACGCCATCCTGCTCCTGCCAGGCCAGATCTTTGTTTTGCAAAAGAAGTGTAACGGGCGTGAGAACCGTGTCTTCAGTGACACGCACAAAATCGGTTCGCCAATTAAAAGGCAATACGTTGTACGACAGTCGCGTTGTGATGACTGCTTCCAGATCTTTGTATTTAATCTCGGGTGGCTTAAAGATGTCCGCCATCAACTGCAGCCGGTCAAACGGATTCACTCGCGAGGTGTTGCCCAAGGGATTCCCAACCGAAGCGCCATCACGGTTCAGTCGTTCTGCCTTGTCGACTCCGTAGAACTGCTCATACCAGGTCAAGCCCGCTCCCGGCACGTGTAGCAGCGCATCCTTTTCGCTCGGATCAATGGTCATCCGGTACTCGCCCGACATCGATGGATCGACGAACTCCAGCAGGACTTCATTTCCGATCCCTTCAATATACCGGTATCGCCATATTTCGAAGGGGAAGGTGCTGGTAGTGCCACCGCCTTCTTCGATCGGTCTGTCGTACGTTCCTCCGGATGGATGGGATTCAATTTCATCAGGCTTGCCGTACATGATGTAAATACGGCCACGGTCGGTTTTCCAGCCGGGTATTCCTGAAGCGAAGTGCTCGTTCGAGTACGCGATACGTTCGTAATGGTCGTCTTTGAATTCGTTGTCGATCGTATCTGGTGTGGGATCTCGGCGCAGCCAGAACGATTCGATAAAGCTCTCGCGTTCTTCATCGGTTTTCAGGTTCTTCCATGTCGCCCGCTCTTCGTTCGTGATGACGTAGGCGACGTCCTCATCAATCCATTTCTTAAGCGCCTTGCTGGCGTCTTCTAACGCGCGAGACCTCGCCTTGTCCTTAGGATCTTCCTTTTTCTTTGCGTCCTGCTGTTTCTTAACTTCTTCCTTTTTAGGATCGCTCTTCTTCTGACCAAGAACCGATGCCGAAGACGTCAGAAGAAACACGGAAGTCAGGGCAAGAAGGATCCCCCTTGGCCTCATAAAACACCTCGAGTGGAAACTGGTAAGCATCCGCAACTATTAACGACTAAACATCATAACATTAGTGGTTTTACAGTCAAGGCATTAGGCCGTTTTTGCTACCATCTTCTTAGCGTCGGGCCCACCGTCCCGAAGTTTCGGTACACCGCTTCGCGGCCTCCTTACGACGGGCCGGTCCCCCCACGCTAACACCACGCTGACACCGGGAGTTTCAAACCATGCTCGATCTGGCCTATTTACGTGAAAATGTCAACGTCGCTCACGATCGCCTAGCCAGCCGGGGTTTTTCGCTCGACACAGAGACGTTTCAGCGGTTGGACGGTGAGCGCAAAAATATCATTGTGGAGCTCGAACGTCTCCGACAAGTCAGTAAGAAGGGGTCCGAGGAGCTAGCCAAGCTGGCGCGGGAAGTAAAGGACATCAGCGAAAAACGCAACCAGCTAAAGGCCGTGTCGCAGCAGATCAAAGACAAAGAAGAGGCGCTGCGGACCGTCGAAGAGAAGGTTTTCCAGTTTGTTTCAACGATCCCGAACTTGCCCGACCCGGCGGTGCCGATCGGTCTGACCGATGAGCAAAACGTAGAGGTCCGGCGCGTCGGCGAGCTTCCAAGTTTTGATTTCGAGCCGAAAGCACATTGGGATCTTTGCCCCCCGCTTGGGATACTAGATCTGGAACGCGCGACCAAGATTACCGGCTCTCGTTTTCCTCTGCTGGCAGGCGCCGGCGCCCGCCTGGAACGCGCGCTGATCAACTTCATGTTGGACATTCACACGAAAGAGCACGGCTACAAGGAAATCGTTCCCCCATTTATGGCAAATTCGAACAGCCTTTTCGGTACGAGCAATTTGCCGAAGTTCGAAGAGGACTTGTTCAAAGTTCGCGATACCGACTACTACCTTATTCCAACGGCGGAAGTTCCGGTCACGAACATCTACCGCGATGACATCCTTGATGGGCAACGATTGCCGATTAAATTCGCGGCCTATTCACCGTGTTTCCGCAGCGAAGCAGGTTCTTACGGCAAGGACGTTCGCGGAATTTTCCGTCAGCATCAATTCAACAAGGTCGAACTTGTTAAATTCACGCGGCCTGAAGATTCGAATGCGGAACTCGAATCCTTAGTTGGCGACGCCGAAGAAATTCTGAAACGGCTCAAGTTGGCGTACCGTGTTGTTATCCATTCGACGGGTGACATGAGTTTTGCCGCATCCAAGAGCTATGACATCGAAGTGTGGCTTCCTGGGCAGAACGCCTATCGCGAGGTTTCTTCGTGCAGCAATTTCGATGCTTTTCAAGCGCGGCGCGCAAACATAAAGTATCGGCCAAGGGCCGGCGAGAAGGTCCGGTTTGTTCATACTTTGAATGGCTCCGGACTAGCGGTTGGAAGGACCTGGATCGCAATCGTGGAGAATTACCAGCAAAAGGATGGCACGGTTGCTGTTCCTGGAGCACTCCAACCCTATGTTGATGGGCAAACGGTGATCCGGCCGGAAAGTGTCATCTGAAGGTCCTTAACAAACGACCGTGAAGAACAAGATGTATCTCGCTTTGTTAGCCAGTTCCACGCTGTGGTGCTTGAGCATCATCGCAGCGCCACTGCTTGGCTTGTCCGGAGTGTACGACTTCTTTTCCAGGATCTGTCATCAAGATCCGTCACGGTCCTGGTATCTGGCGGGAGAACCGCTCGCCGTCTGTATCCGATGCGCTTCGATCTACTTCGCATTTACCGTATCGCTATGGTTCGGCCTGAAGGCTAATGTCCGCTGGCTGCGCATATCGCTTCTGCTGATGTTGTGCGAGTTCGTGTTTGCCCGCCTGATCCTTGATGCTGCCCTACTGCGTTCCATTTGCGGCGTTCTCGTTGGCTTGTCCGCGGCGCCCTTTGTGAGACTGGCGGTCGAGGAAATCCGTGACGCAGTGTAACGAATGCGGGGCAAATTTGCCGGATCATGCGAGCTTCTGTCCGCAGTGCGGCACCCCTGTCCAGCCGGTGGAGACGCAACCGGTTTCACCATCACAGAACGCCGTACAACCGGCGCTGGACTTCATTCAACCTGCGCTGGCCGGCGGCATGTTTTTGGGCCTGCTCTCTTCCTTACCATTCATCAGCGCAGCCAATTGTCTTTGTTGCATGTGGGTTCTTCTCGGGGGAGGCATCGCGGCAATGCTGCTAACGAGGCAGCGCCCTTCAGGGATCACCTACGGCGATGGTGCATTTGTGGGCGTGCTGAGCGGGTTATTTGGCGCAATCGTCGGGACTGTGGTCCATATCCCGGTGCAGATAATCTCAGCTCGTTTCTTCCAGTCACAGCAACAGCAACTGGAAGATCTGTTTCGCCAGCTTGGCATTGAAGGTCCGATGCGGGATTGGATGATTCGAGTCGCGTCGGGTGAAATTTCCGCAGCGACGGTTCTGTTCACATTCTTTTCTTATGTTTTGATGTGGTCTCTGTTCGCAATGATTGGTGGAATATTGACAGTGGCGGTTCTGAACAAACAGCGAACCGCGCAAACGGGATAGCCACAAAAAGGCACAAAATTCACAAAGATCTTTGTGCGTTTTGTGCCTGTTTGTGGCCGGTTCTTTAGGTTAGGGCTAGTCGAAATCCTCGTAGCCGCCGCCACCGCCCATCGGCGGCCCAGCCTTCTTCTTTTCAGGCAGCTCGCTAACCAAAGCCTCCGTCGTCAACAGCAAACCTGCGATGGAAGAGGCGTTCTGGATCGCGACGCGAACGACCTTCGTGGGATCGATGACACCGGCTTCAACGAGATCTTCAATCTTCTCTTCTTCTGCATTAAAACCCGTGGAAACGCTGGTTTCATTGCGGACTTTGTCAACGAGGACTGCTCCATCATGTCCGGCATTCTCGGCGATCATCCGCAGGGGCTCCTCAAGGGCGCGACGCACGATCAGAGTCCCTGTGCGGACGTCGCCTTCCACCGATTTCGCGAGCTTATCGAGCGCCTTCTGCGCTCGGAGCAGGGCTGTTCCGCCGCCCGGAACGACGCCTTCCTCGATTGCCGCCTTCGTCGCATGCAGCGCATCTTCGACGCGAGCTTTCAACTCCTTCATTTCGAGCTCGGTCGCGGCACCGACTCGAATCACGGCCACACCGCCGGCGAGCTTGGCCAGGCGCTCCTGGAGTTTTTCGCGGTCGTAGTCCGAAGTGGTCTCCTCGATCTGAGTGCGGATTTGTTTGATCCTGCCTTCGATCGCGCTCTTTTTGGCGGCGCCTTGCACAATGGTCGTGTTGTCTTTGTCGATAACAACCTTCTTCGCCCGGCCCAGGTCTTCGACTCTCACGTTCTCGAGCTTGATTCCGAGGTCTTCCGTGATTGCCCGTCCACCAGTGAGGATCGCGACGTCCTCCATGATCGCCTTCCGGCGGTCGCCAAACGCGGGGGCTTTTACAGCCGCTACTTTCAACGTCCCGCGAATTTTGTTCACGACCAGTGTGGCGAGCGCTTCGCCTTCGACTTC
>QHXA01000145.1:2318-2944 GCA_003222755.1 Acidobacteriota bacterium | reverse complement strand
ACGAGCCACCTGTTCAAGAACAGGAATCAGGTCGCGCATCGCAGAGATTTTCTTTTCATGGATCAGAATTAGCGCTTCTTCCAGAACCGCTTCCATACGATCGGGATTCGTGACGAAATACGGTGACAGATAGCCGCGATCGAACTGCATGCCCTCGACGAACTCCAGTTCGGTATTCATCGATTTGGCTTCCTCTACAGTCACGACGCCATCCTTGCCGACCTTTTCCATTGCTTCCGCGATCAAGGCGCCGATTTTCTTGTCGTTATTTGCCGAAATCGTCGCAACCTGTTCCTGCTCTTTGCGGCTTTTCACAGGCTTGGAAGTTTTCTTCAGCTCCCCAACAACGGTTTCAACAGCTTTATCGATTCCTCTTTTGAGATCCATGGGATTCGCGCCCGCGGCGACATTCTTAATGCCTTCGCGGTATATCGCCTGAGCCAAAACGGTCGCAGTGGTAGTGCCATCGCCGGCAAGATCGCTGGTCTTGCTGGCGACTTCCTTCACCATCTGCGCGCCCATGTTTTCGTAACGGTCCTTCAGTTCAACATCCTTCGCGACTGTCACACCGTCCTTCGTGACCAAGGGCGAACCAAACTTTCGGCTCAAAACAACATTCCGGCCCT
>QHXA01000145.1:0-2302 GCA_003222755.1 Acidobacteriota bacterium | reverse complement strand
GTGTTCGCCAAAGCGTTAACTCCGCGCAGGATCGAGGCCCTCGCGTCTTCCCGGTATCTCAGCTCCTTTGCTGCCATGGTTTATCTCCTCCTCATCATTTATGAAAGGTTCAAAAAAATTAGCACTCGAGACTGTCGAGTGCTAAATCATATCCGACCATCAAGCCGGGTTCAAGAGGCCGCCGCGGCGGGTACGGCCTGGAACGTGAATTCACCGCTGCGATTGACGTCCGCGACCACGTGATCGCCCGGCTGGACATCTCCCTCCAGGATCTTCAGTGCCAGCGGGTCTGCGAGTAATTTCTGGATTGCTCGCTTTAGCGGACGCGCGCCGAAACTTGGGTCGTAGCCTTCCTTGAACAGGGCCTCTCTCGCAGCTGAGGTGAGCTCGAGCGTCACCTTCCGATCCGCAAGGTGCTTGCGCAACCCATCCAGTTGGATGTCGATGATCTTCGCAATTTCCTCTTCCCCAAGCCTCCTGAAGACGATGATGTCATCAATTCTGTTCAAGAACTCAGGCTTGAAATGCTGCCGCAAAGTCTCACGAACGTTGGTTTCGGACAGTCCGAGGCCTACGTTGGAGGTCATGATGATCACGGTATTCTTGAAATCCACAGTGCGGCCTTTGCCGTCCGTGAGGCGGCCGTCATCGAAGATCTGAAGCATGATGTTCCACACATCCGGATGCGCCTTCTCCACTTCGTCGAGCAGGATGACCGAATACGGTCGGCGGCGAACACTTTCGGTAAGATATCCGCCTTCCTCATAGCCGACGTATCCCGGAGGTGCGCCGATCAGACGAGACACCGAGTGCTTCTCCATGTATTCGGACATGTCGATACGCACCATCGCCCGTTCATCGTCGAACAGGAACTCCGCGAGCGCGCGCGCCGTTTCGGTTTTTCCGACGCCCGTCGGTCCAAGGAACATGAAGACTCCGATCGGGCGATTTCGATCCTGCAATCCGGCCCGCGAGCGGCGAATGGCATTGGCAACAGCCTTTAGCGCATCGTCCTGGCCAACCACGCGTTTGGCCAGCAACTCCTCCATGCGTACGAGTTTTTGAATTTCACTTTCGAGCATCTTCGTGAGAGGAATCCCGGTCCACTTTGCGACAATCTTCGCAACATCCTCTTCGTCGACCTGCTCCTTCAGCATGCGCTCGTTTTGCTGGAGCTCTTCGAGCCGGGCATTCGCATCTGTGAGTTGACGGTCCAGCTCCTGGACGCGCCCGTAGCGGATTTCAGCCACGCGCGCGTAGTTGCCCTCCCGCTCGGCTTGCTGCTCTTCCACGTGTGCTAGATCGATCTGCTCCTTCAAAGATCGTATGGACTGAATCAGTTCTTTTTCGCGCTGCCATCGCAATTTCTTCTGCGTGGACTGTTCACGAAGTTCGCTAAGTTGTTTCTCGATCAGCGACAGCCTCTCGCGCGAAGCGGGGTCTTCTTCCTTGCTGAGGGCCTGCCGCTCGATTTCGAGTTGAATGATTTGCCGCTCGACTGTTTCGATTTCGGCTGGTAGCGAGTCCATCTCCATCCGCAAGCTGGCGGCAGCTTCATCGATGAGGTCAATGGCTTTGTCCGGTAAGAATCGGTCGGTAATGTAGCGATGCGACAGCATAGCGGCTGCGATGATGGCCGAATCCTTGATCTTTACACCATGATGGATTTCGTATCGTTCTTTGAGGCCACGCAAGATCGCGATCGTGTCTTCGACCGTCGGCTCGCCAACATAGATCTTTTGGAATCGCCGCTCGAGAGCTTTGTCCTTCTCGATGTACTTCTGGTATTCGTTTAATGTCGTAGCGCCGATGCATCGCAAATCCCCCCGCGCTAGAGCGGGCTTCAACATGTTTGATGCATCCATAGCACCTTCTGCGCCACCGGCACCAACCACCGTATGAAGCTCATCGATAAATAGAATGATGTGTCCCGATTCTTCGATCTCCTTCAGTACTGCTTTTAATCGATCTTCAAATTCTCCGCGGTATTTGGTCCCCGCGATCATCGCGCCGAGATCGAGAGCGACGATTCTCGTCCGCTTCAGCGTCTCCGGAACATCACCGGCGATAACGCGCTGCGCCAAGCCTTCGACGATTGCGGTTTTTCCAACGCCGGGTTCTCCGATTAAAACAGGGTTGTTCTTGGTGCGCCGGGAAAGGATCTGGATCACCCGCCGGACTTCATCGTCTCGTCCGATAACCGGATCGAGTTTCCCTTTGCGTGCAAGTTCGGTCAGGTCGCGCGTGTAGCGCTGCAGCGCCTGATATTTCTCTTCCGGATTTGGGTCCGTGATTTTTTGGG
>QHXA01000900.1:2058-3615 GCA_003222755.1 Acidobacteriota bacterium | reverse complement strand
AATGGTCAGGAGTACTTCGGCGAGCTGCTTCGCGAAGAAGTCCGAAAAACGAAGACCGGTGGATCACTGGAGCTAACGGTCAGGAACGGCAGATCGATATCCAACTACAAATTGAATTACCACGAGGGCGAAAAATACCCCATGCTTCAGCGCAATGGCCAAGCGACGCTCATCGACGATATCCTGAAACCCCTGACAAGGTAACCATTCGGCTGTCGACGGCACAACATCGTGCCGCCGGGCGGATTCGTCTTGGAAGATGTACTCTAGCGCCAGGTCTTCCCAGTGATTTTCTGACCGACCATTTCCGGCGTAATCTCGATCGTGCGCCAACCGATCAGGTCAGACGAGCGACTTATCAGGAAGGCATTTCCATTGGCTGCACAATTTTCCCGTTGAGCGTGCCCGGACTTGGTCACTTCTTTTTCAAATGAATAACGTAAAACCCTTCGGAGTCACTTGCAGTGAAGTAGCCGGAGACAGTGCACTGCCGTACCGTGAATTGAATCGGACAATATCGAGCGACTCCATAACCAAGTCAAGTCCAGTAGGCAGGAGCGGAGTTCCTCTTGAAGAAAGAATCCCAACTGAAAAAGAATACAGCTTCCCGGCTGCTACCTCTTGATGGATCTGATTCACGATTGAGCAGGCGATCGAGCCGGAGGCACACACGCCGTTTACGCAGGATCCGCCAGGCGCGGCCTGTATCGTGATTCGCCCAACGGGCGATACACAGGCAGTCACGGGCCGTCTGCGAACTGCCATCGCATCGATCGATCCGAATCTTCCGGTCGAGATCGAAACAATGGACTCCCTCGTCGACTCCACAGTGTCGAGTCCCCGATTCCGCACGGTCTTGCTCGCATCCTTGGCAGCTCTAGCTGTCATTTTGACAGCGGTAGGTATCTACGGCGTCATGTCGTATTTTGTTGGCGAGCGCACACGAGAAATCGGAATCCGGATGGCGCTTGGAGCACGCAAGGAAGAAGTACTGCGCCTGTTTCTCGGTAAGGGTATCGTCCTGACCGCGAGCGGTCTGCTGATCGGCAGCACCGCAGCGGCCCCATTAATGCGCGTCTTGTCAACTCTCCTCTTCGGTGTGAGCGCAACGGATCCGCTCACCTACGGCACGGCTTCTGTTGTTTTGCAGGTTGGATGTCGTTGACGTGAGGCGTCCGCGAACATTGAGTCGCGACCGTATTACCGTCGCTTGCGTTTAAGAGCGTCCGGGTATGCCGGTTACCAACGCGCAAACGATTCAGAAAATAGCAGATTAGATTACTTCTGGCGTTTTGCCGTAACGGGGCCGCCTGCCTCGCGGCCATTTATGAGAGCATGTTCGAGGAGATCGCCATCGGGACTCATAGAGTAAATCATCGTGAGGGTACTGCCCTTCGTGGTTCTCGCTTCTACCTGAAGAACAGAGTCATTGAACTTCGCTGCAGTTGTAGCCTTGCCCGTGCTACCCAGCCATGCTGAGTCCTCCTGAACGGCGCCATCCAGTTTGAGCACATGCTGTTCAGACGTTATTGTTCCGAGATACCCATTGTCTCTGCG
>QHXA01000900.1:1128-2013 GCA_003222755.1 Acidobacteriota bacterium | reverse complement strand
CTTCACCTTGAATCATGTATTTCCCGGAAAGGTCTGGGCATTCAGATTGAGTGGCCACGGCGTCTGTTGATGTTTGTCGTGTAGAACACGCGGTCGCACACGCACACGCCGAAAATATTCCGGCGGTAAGGTTGATCAGTCGTTGCCGAGCGAACATGAATTCTTCCGATCCTTTTCAACAGTATGGCGCAGTTCTTGAATCATCAGCGGAACAATTGCACTTCAAATTCAACGCCGGATCAGCTGACGTATAACCGCTATCCCGTCATTGTGCCGAAGAACGCTTGATGCGTTTCATAAGTCCGGTATACCGACTACGCGACAACTGGAGAAAGTTTGGCGGAACACTGCGGTTACGTAGAATGTCTCTATGTCTCCGATGACACAAGACAGCGATTCCTCCTCGTCGAGCTCCGTAAAAGAACTCAATCGTATGACACTCCCGTCTCTGAGGGTCTGGCCGATCATCGCGACGGTTGGTCTGATCATGTTTGCTTTTATGGGGCTAGTAGTCTTCATTGCCTTACCTGCCCACCTCATTTTTCATGCCAGGCCCACGCTCGAGACTATGTCGTCCATGACATATATCTACCTCGGGCACACTGGTATGTTACTGGCTGCTCTTTTTTGGATCGCTCTGCTCAGTCACGGCCGCTTTCATGAGTTTGGCTTGAAGCTCCCGCCAAATGCGCGATATATCCGGATCGCCCTGATCTTCGGAATTCTCTTCGGAATTGTGATGAAAGCTGTCGACTATTCAGAAAACTTCGCATCGCATGTGCCCCCAGAGGCTGTCTCCTCGTCTCCCACTCAGGTAGCCGGCCACTTAGCTTTCGAAGGCTTTTATGCGGGCACGGTTGAGGAGATTCTCTTTCGCGGTTTGCT
>QHXA01000900.1:0-1085 GCA_003222755.1 Acidobacteriota bacterium | reverse complement strand
TTCGGCAAGTTCGACCTCCACGTAGGCGGCGTCATCGTGGCTGTGCTCTTCGCCATAGTGCACATGACATCCTTCTGGACAGACACTTTCCGTCTCGCTGCCGCTCAGCAGGCCTATGCGTTCCTATGGGGCATCGCATACGCCTACTGGCGGGAGAAATCAGGGAGCTTGTTACCTTCCATTGTCGGCCACAATGTCGGAAACTTTGTGGCGGACGTCTTGACTTACCTCGTGCCCTGGCTGTGGTCTTAAAAAGAAGTAACGAAGTGCATGTCTGGATCGCGAGAGAAAACGTTTGCGGCAAACTCCTGGAAGCTTTTTACAAAATACTTAGCCCTGAAACCTGTAATCACAGATACGTAAACAGCAGTCGCCTTGTGTTTAGCAATCGCCTGCATATGAACGCCACTTGGACGTAATACCGCGATACCGGAAAGTTCAAAGTCCCCGGGAACCAGAAGCGGGCCGGAGGCCCGATCGCTCAATTGCGGCGTTTTGTGGCGCGAGCATCCTCTCTCGCTGGCAGCCCGTATCCGAACAAGACACGGACAGATTCTCTACTGCGGCCCTCGTCTTCGAGTTGCAACAAAGCACAGCAGGCGATCGCTCATGCGACGGAAGGCTTGGCCGGCTTTGCTCGACTCGATTGCAAAGATCGCGGAAAGTGCTCCTCTTACGGGAATGCAAACTGACCCACTACCGAAAATTCGGTAGTGGGCTACTCTCAAATTCGGAATCCCTGATTCCCGCTTGCGTCCGTGTAGATTCTGTGCCAATACTGGATGCATGATCCGCTCAAGAAAACTGCCAAAAGATCCGAACCGGCGAGCCGCCGAAATTGTGCGTCTATCAACCGAAGATGCCGCAGAGGAAGTCGACCCCGTATCAGCATACCTCGCTGAAATCGGTAGGAAGGGCGGCTTAAAGGGCGGTAAGGCGCGTGCCGACGCACTCTCTGCCAGCAAGCGGAAAGCCATAGCTAAAAAAGCGGCCAAAGCGCGATGGGGTAATGCTAAGTAACATTCATTCTCTATCGTTTGTATCGGGAACACTTGATTCCATCTTGCGCCTTGCGATTTCTTCGT
>QHXA01000144.1:1998-15557 GCA_003222755.1 Acidobacteriota bacterium | reverse complement strand
TCAGGCGCGCAGTCGCATCCAACCAATTTCAATCAGGGGGCTCTCGCCCTTGCGGGTGCAACGGCGCGCGAAGCTCTGCTCGAAATGGCGTCCACACGGCTCGGCGTCGCCGTCGATCAGCTAACGGTCAAAGACGGCGTCATCAGCGGCAAGGCCGACGCATCGAAGAAAGTGAGCTATGCGGAGCTCGTTGGCGGTAAGAAGTTCAACCTGACGCTGAATACTCGCGCGAAACGCAAGAACCCGAGCGATTGGACCGTTCTCGGTACGCCGGTTCCGCGCATTGAGATTCCTGCAATGGCGACGGGCGAGTTCGAGTATGTCCATAATGTCCGCGTTCCCGGCATGCTGCATGGACAAGTGGTGCGCCCTCCAGCGTACGGCTCGACGGTTATGAGCGTCGATCAGAACTCCGTGAGAGATCTTTTCGGAAACGTCAAAGTCGTCGTTAAGAAAAATTTCGTCGGCGTCGTTGCGGAGAAGCCGTGGCAGGCTATGCAGGCAGCAAATAAATTGAAAGTCACCTGGACGCCAGGTGCCGGCCTGCCGAAACAAAGCGAGTTCCACGACTATCTCAGAAATAAGAAACCGGCACGAGACACCTATGCTGTTAACTCCAAGGACGTCGATGAAAAGATCGCGCAAGCGGCAAAAGTGATCAATGCGACGTACCACTATCCATACCAGATGCACGGATCCTTCGGAACTTCCTGCGCTGTCGCCGATGTGCAGTCCGGAAAAGCGACGGTCTATTCGCCCACTCAAGCTGTTTATCCGCTGCGAAGCACGCTTGCAATGCTGCTGGGTATCCCGCAGGAAAATGTGCACGTGATTTTCAAGATGGGTTCCGGTTGTTACGGAATAAACGGCGCGGACACAGTCTCCTATGATGCCGCGCTTCTTTCTCAAGCGGTCGGCAAGCCTGTGCGCGTTCAGCTCACCCGCAAAGACGAGATGGCATGGGAAAACTATGGTCTCGCATTCGTCATCGATGAACGGGCGGGTATCGACAAGGACGGCACGATCATTGCCTGGCACCACGAATCGTGGTCCCCGACACTGGGCGGCCGGCCAGGCCCGAACTCTCCAGGAAACGTGGTTACCGGCTTGATTGCCGGCTTTGAGCCTGCGCCGTTCGCGGCGAGATCGCCGGCGCCGGACCCAGCGAATTTCGCAAATAACAATAATGCGGTTCCTTCATACGTTGCGGGCGCCGTCAACGGACGCGGCGGAGGAACAGGCAAGATTCGAAGCGAGCGCGTGCTGACGCACGATGTGCAATCGCCGTTTTTCACCGGCCCGTTGCGGTCGCCTGCGCGCTTGCAGAACACCTTTGCACACGAATCATTCCTCGATGAGATCGCCGCGGAGGTGAAGACGGACCCGGTCGAGTATCGGCTCCGGCATCTCAGTGATCCACGGCTGATCGAGGTTGTGAAAGCGGCCGCCAAAGCGGCGAATTGGGAGCCACGGTCCTCCCCGCGGGCGGCGGCGCGTCGAACAGGAGTTGCTACGGGACGTGGAATCTCGTGTGTGCTTTACGAAGGAGATAATGGCTATTGCGCGGTTGTCGCCGAAGTCGACGTGAATCAGGACACTGGACGCATTTCGGTCAAGCGGCTAGTCATCGCGAATGATGTCGGACCGATTTCAAATCCGGATGGATTGAGAAATCAGTTGGAAGGGGGAGCCTTGCACGGTGTGAGCCGCACGCTAAACGAAGAAGTCACGTGGGATGATCAAAAAGTGACGTCGATCGATTGGCGTACGTATCGGCCGCTGCCGGTCGGCGCCGACATTCCAAAGATCGAAACGGTGCTCATTAATCGGCCCGACGCCCGCGCCACCGGCGCCGGCGAAACGGCAGTTACGGTCGTCGGTGCGGCGATTGGGAATGCCGTCTTCGACGCCACCGGCGTCCGGCTGCGTCAGGTGCCGTTCACGCCCGAGCGTGTGAAGGCGGAACTCGCGAAGCGAATATAGGAGTAAGGAATAATGCTTTTAGCTATTACCGTGAGTGCGGTGGTGGTGGCCGGTGTGCTGGTTGTTTCAGTGCTAGCCTACGTGATTAATCGTGCGAATCATCCACGGGTCCGACTGTAGCGGCGGTCTATGACCGCCGCTACAGTTGTCTCAGAACGCGTTCCCCAGAAACGGCAGCATGTGTCCGAAGAACAGCACGCCAACCCACACGACGATTGCGGATGCCGCGACCAGTTTGGCGGTTAGCGGCGCGTCAGTCTCGGCACCGACGGTCCACGGCTCATCGAGCAGCATGAAGTAAAGAACGTTCACTGCCCCAAGCACCACAAACACCATCTTCCAGTAGAAAACAGGATTCTTCGTGTACTGTTCGGGCGCACCAAGGAAGAAGAACATTCCCGTCACCAGGTTCATCCCGAATCCCAACATGCCCAACGGGAGGAGCTGATACAAACCCGCAAATGACAGTTTCTTCGCCATGCCAAGAATTCGTAGGTCTACGAGTAACACCACGGTAAACAACATACTCAGGCCGACAAAGTGCAGTGTCTCGCATGATGGCCACACCCATGTGTGGCCAGTCACAAACTGGCCTATTCCTCTGGCAAAGCCGCGTACGGGTTCGCCGGTAGTGATGGGCGCTTGTGGCGCAGCTTCAATTTCCGGGTGGCGAATTCCGCCCCCGACATTCGCAGCTCTGGCCATGACTGCGAAAGTCAGAATCGAGAGAAGCAACACAGCAACGACATTCCATCGTGGCGCGCGCGACAAGAGCCGGAATTGCCAAATCCCCAGCCAAGCGACAAAGCCCGTCAGCTCCATTAGAGCGAAACCGTATAGTGCCGCATCTTCGTGCGCTCTAATCGTGACCATCGATACGCCTGGCGGGCATTGGTTTGCCGGGCAAAGCGTTTCCAAAGCCGCGCTGCCACTCTGATACGTCGGAATCCCCAAGGCGGCAATGAGAAAGAAAAGGACAAGGCCGGCTCGCTTCAGGTGTTCGTTTTTTCCAATCAGGGCAACGAGGAACAAGCCAAGCGCAATGCCAAATCCGATAGTCGGGAAATGATTCAATAAGAGGTGTACGTGCGCGAGATTCATATACTATTTGGCGAGTCCACTGACCGGACCGAGATATGCCATAAGGCGTCCGGCTGTGATTGCACCCAGCCAGAAAATCATGGATGTGACGGCCAGCAGTTTCACGTCGGACGTCAGAGGTTTTTTATCGACGAGTGGTTCCCCAAACACGCGGGTTCGCAGGAGCCGTTGATTGATGAGGGCCAGAGCAATGAAACCCATCTTCACGTAAAAATCAGCGTTCGTTAGTTTCGTTGTTGCATCAGCCGCCAGCAAGATCGTGCCGGTAACGGCATTCACCCCGAAACCAACCCATAGCAATGGGAAAAATTTCTCCATGGGCGCCAGCGGCAAAGCAGGAGCAAGACCGAGAATTCGCAGGTCGATTCCTGCACTGATTCCAACGACGACTCCCATTCCGATAGTGTGAAGCAGAAGAATGGACGGAAAGGCAAAGACAGAACTCGATCCGGTGACCCACTGCGAAAAACTAGATTGTTCGATGAGGCGTAAGAAATCCATCATGTATAGTGCACTTCCAAAGTCCCCGAACGCTAACATGCACCATATACGATGTCAATGCCTCGGAGGGTTCACGCTGCCCTGCGGAACTCGTCGTGACGAGCGTGTTCCGCGGGTTGACCGCTGGCCGTAACTGCATAGAGAGCCAATAAGATCACCGCGCCGATAAATGGAGCGACGAACCCTATCGGATGATGTTCCGAATACTCCATCAGGCCCGCAAGGATCGCGCCGGCGATTCCGAGGATAAATAACCCGCCAGCCCTGTGCCGAGGCATTAGAAGCTTTGCGATTGCGCTGGCAATCAGACCAGCCAGAATCATCCACGTCAATGACATAACGGCATCTGTCCTTTCAGTTCTATGAATGAAAGCCGCAATTCCGATGCCGTTGCCGCCGGAACGGCCTGATTGGAGAATTTGAAATGTCTTTTGTCCCCGACAGTCTCAAAAACCGGCAGCTACTTTTTGGCGCTGAGGCTCTTGTAGACGGCTTCCACAAACATGTCCGTCGTCCAGCGACCGGTGGTGGAACCGTACAGCGGGTCATAATCGCGTGTAGGTTTGGCGGCTTTGACTTGTTCCAAGGTTATGTCCTTTTTGATCATGTCCTGGATACGATCGCGAATGATCGTGACCATGTCGCGGTACTCGACCACATCGGCTTCATCGCAAAGCCGGCCATGGCCTGGAATAACCATCGTGCCGCCTTCCTGCTTCTCGGCCGGGATAGTTATATCGAGGATAAAATTTAGCGCATCGATGAGGCCGTTGATGCTGCCGCCATTTTGCAAGTCGATGACGGGATAGTTTGTGGTGGTGAAGATGTCCCCGGTGAGCACGACATCGGAACGACGGAAGAACACAATGCTGTCGCCGTCTGTGTGCGCCGACTTCGGATGAAACATCTGGACGGCTTCACCGTTGAAGAACAGCTCCTGAGTGTCTCCAAAGAACGTATCGGTAGGCCACGCGCCGGAAGGAGTGGGGGCCTGAGCGCCAGTTGGCGCGCTCAAACGTTTCATCACGTTTTCATGCGCATAAATTGCGGCGCCTTCCGTCGCGTCCTGAATGTTACCTGCGACATTGCCCCCTGTGATGGTTGTGCCGGCCGCTCGCGCTTTCTCATTGCCGCCCGTATGATCAGGATGAAAGTGGGTGTTCAGGATGAACCGAAGCGGTTTGTTGGTAACTGGCTTGGCGAGCTGTTTTACAGTCGCGACGACTTGGTCGGCCGTCTGCGCTAAGCCGGTGTCGACCATCAATACGCCATCATGACCTACTTGGACAGCAATGTTGCCGCCAGCGCCTACGAGCATGTCCACATTACCTTGCACGTGAAGGACATGAATGTCCGAACTCTGCTGGGCGAGTGCAAGAGCTGTATTGACAGTAAAACTGAACAACAAAACGAGCAATTTGCCGGCGTCTACTATCGTGTATCCCCTGCTCATTTGCCGCTCGCTTTCATCTTTTCTTGAAACTCCGGATACATCGTGTCAGCGCCGCCACGCGCTGCAACTTCGGGCAGGTTAAATCGTTTTGGAAACTCGTTGAGGAATGTATTCGTGCCTGGCAGATGGTGGGGAATCGAACCTTTTGGACGTTCTACTTCGACGACGGCTTCACACGGGTATGGAGCGATTTGCTGGCGGGGATCCAGGATCCAGTTCGTGGTTCGGATAAACGGTTCGGTGAGGTATGCCGGATCGGTAATGATGCTTATCAGCGTCAGATAATCTCCGTGGCGAACCCAGTGTTCCATCAGTGTTGCGCGATCGCTGCGCGGAATACCATTGCGCCGGATCCATCCGGTTTTCAAATGCGTCGTCGTGACCGTCAACATATCGCCTTCCCACTTGCCGGTCGAAAAACCTTGCCAGGTGTGCGCGGCGTACTCCGGCGGATGCGGCCGGCCATCCATCCAAATCGTTCGCTCCGGAGCCTGCCACGAAATGTGAGTGTGATAAGCAATCAGTTGCTGCGATTCCTTGTCGACTTCTTTCCAAATGCGCAGGTTCGCCGGACCACGCGGGCCGTAGTCTGCCGGATGCGGCTTGCATTGATGCTCCGGCAACGTCAGGATCGATGCGTCCCAGCTATCGGCTCTCAGTCGCGCCGCATCATTGATTGGCAGGCCGAGATAATCGCCGATTTCCGGCCCGGCAAGGCGTTCGGGATTGTCCTCATGAAATCGAGGGGCCCATTCTCCCGATAGATCCATTTGGGCAAAGGCCGGCACGCTCACCAACATCAGTACGACGATGGAAATGCAGCGGAATCTCATAGTCCACACTCCTGAAGATCGTGTGGAATGTTATCTGAAGACGGAGGGGGTGGCTTGCAAAAAAGTGTCTCGGATGAACAGGATCATGACCCACAGCAACTCCGAAGTTTGGTGTCCAGTATCCCGGGCAAAATCTGACCAATTCTCAATTCCCAATTCTCATTGACCATCCGAGGGAACTGCGATCGCTACTCCCCTCGGATGAGAATTGGGAATTGAGAATTGCTCAGATTTCAAATGCGACTGCTGGACACCAAATGTCGGAGCAACTGTCGGCAACTTGATCCGGGGTGTGCGGTGGTGTATGTTGCGAGGCAGGTAAACTCCATGACCCTCTCCAACAACCCCATTTTCACCGTTGGTGAGACGCACGGTCGTGCCACACGAAACGGGAATCGTTTGATAGTCAATACACGCTGCGATCATTGAAGAAGGCCCATTCGTCGCAACTGAGCCGGCGATTGGGCATCCGATGTTGATCTATCACCTGACACGGCCCACCGAGGTGTCGCGCAAGATTGAGGGCGGCCCCGGAAATCGGCAACTGATCGGCCCCCGGCGCATTTGCTTGACGCCAGGCGACGCCACGACTCGTTGGGAGCATCACGGGCATCCGGAAATTCTTCAGGTTTATTTGAGGGGTTCAATCTATCAAGCGGCTGTCGGTGAAATCTACAACTGCGACACATCTCACGCCGAGCTTGTGCCGCGCTTTGCGATCCTGGATCCGATGCTCGAGCAACTGGCGATTGCGATCACCACGGCATTGCGCGACGGAACGGCCGAAGACGGCTTATACATCGATACTCTCGCCCAAATGATGGCTGTCCACTTGGCCCGTATGCATTCATCGCAATCGCGGCCTATGCGCGTGCCGCCGGTGCAAGCAATATCCGGCTGGAGGATGCGGCGGGTGATCGAATACATCGAAGAGAATGTCGATGGCGATCTGAGTCTGGAGGCGATGGCGGCCGAGGTAGGCATCAGCCCAATCTACCTGGCCCGCGCCTTCAAAGCGGCCGTTGGGCAGTCGCCCCATCGATACGTGCTGACGCGCCGCATCATTGATTGGCAGGCCGAGATAATCGCCGATTTCCGGCCCGGCAAGGCGCTCGGGATTGTCCTCGTGAAATCGAGGGGCCCATTCTCCCGATAGATCCATTTGGGCAAAGGCCGGCACGCTCACGCTGATCGCTGAATGCTGATCGCTGAAAGCAGCGCGGCGCCCTACAATTTCGAGTTTAGTTTTGGTTGCGGCGGCGCCGCGCTAAGCCTTTTTGTGGCTATTTCATACTCCGCCACGAGTAATGTTTCTGTTCCTCCATGTACGATTTTTGAAAGCCTGGCCCCGGCCGAGTGTAAGATCGTGAGCTATCCATTGGAACGAGCGTCCGGAGGTAATTGTGAGTGAGTATCGCACTGTATTTGGCTCTTTGAATCACTACGAAAAGGGTGGTGTCGAAGTCATCGAGGACAATCCGAAACACTATGTGTTTTCGAATCTCTTCGAGGTGGCATCGAAATCGAAGCCTTACGAAAAAATTTGTGTCGGGAAAAATTTGAAATATGTCATCGAAGCGGTTCGTGCGGAAGGTAACTCTCCGTGGTTCTCGGCTTCGCACGATGAAGCCGCGCTTTGTATGGACGGCGAAGTCGAGGTCCATTTCGTGAAACCGGAACAACAACTGGTGCCGGACACGAAGGAAGGCTCCGTAAAGATAAATGGCGAGCCGAAGGGACAAAAGATGGGCTGGGTGAGAGTGCGCCGCGGCCATATGGCGCTACTGCCGAAAGGTTCCGCGTACCAGTTTCGAAGCCCGAAGCCCGGCGTGTTGCTGATCCAAACGATCCAAGGCGACCATACGGTCGAATGTTGGGCGGACATCTGCCAAACGGCATAAATTTTTTAGTGGAGATGAATGTATGAGCACAGCAAGCATTTCGAACCTCGAAGCTCCCGCTCTTGGCAGGGACCTCGGCTATAAAGCTTTCACCATCGGAAAATTTCGATTCGAGCGCGATGAATATTTCGCGCACATTTTGTACCCCATGGGCCGTCATCTGATGCCGATCGACGCCTTCCTGCGCGCGCTGATGCGCGATGTGGCGTGGGGCTTCTTCTACGGCACAGTCAATTTCGATCCTGTTCTAGGCACTGTGAACCACTACGGTACGGTGGATCTGTTCATGGGCCTTTGCAATCCGGCGTATCGTCAGGCGAACCGCGCGTATATCGAAAACTTCCCGACGAAGGACATCAAGGCGGTCTTCGAGGGCATGTTGGATGACTGGACGAATGAAGGCTTCGATCCATTCGCAGCGCCCGATGAAACCGGCAAACCGTATGGCCCGAAGCGCGGCAACAACCGCAAGGCCGTTCAGCGGCAACGCGTCGTTGCTAAACGCATGGTTGGATTGCCGGGCGATACCGGCTATCGCACGGATGCAAACGGATACACGGTGAATCGGCATTTCCTTGATGTTCCTCAAGACCAACCGGAGGTGCATGCTGAACCCGGTTTTGAAAGCGAAGTCCACGCGTTCAATTTGTTCGGCTATCTCTCGCGATCAGACGTCACGTGGAATCCATCCGTGTGTTCAGTCGTGAAAGACAGCCTGATGTGCCCCACGACCGAAGAAAACATTCTGCCGATCTTTCACGGCAATGACCGGGTGGAGTGGTTCATCCAAGCCTGCGATGAGATCATTTGGGAGATTGAGGACGGGAGTACTGGAAAACCCCGGGCAAAAGTCATCATGAAGGCGGGGGACGTTGCAGCGATGCCTGCAGACATTCGCCACAAAGGCTATTCTCCAAAACGTTCGATGCTATTGGTCTGGGAGAACAATGACAACTCGCTCCCGGAAAAATATCAACGCGGTGAGTTGAAGCCTTACCCAGCGGAGTTCTAATGTCAGCACAACTTGATGTGAAACCGGGTCTCGATATAGAGACCCGGTTGTTTATTGGCGGCGATTTTGTGGACGCCGTCGAGGGCGGCCGCATTCCGGTGATAAACCCGCATGACAACAGCCTCATCGCTGAGGTCGCCGAGGCGCGTGCGGCGGACATCGATCGGGCGGTTGAGGCCGCGCGCAGAGCTTTTCCAGCGTGGAAGCGCATGGCGGCTTCGGAACGCGGACGGCTGCTCGGTAAACTGGCGGACGCGATCGAGGCGGATGGCGAGAACCTGGCGTATTTGGAGAGCATCGACACGGGGCATCCTCTTCGTGACACGCGCGGTTTGGATGTACCTCGTACCATCGTGACGTTTCGTTACTTCGCGGGCCTTGCCGACAAGATCGACGGGCGCGTTGCTCCAGCCGACCCCGGCTTCTTCAATTACGTGACGCGTGAGCCGGTCGGTGTTGTCGGCCAGATCGTGCCGTGGAATTTTCCGCTCATGTTCACGAGCTGGAAATTGGGTCCCGCATTGGCTGCCGGTAACACGGTCGTCATGAAACCCGCGGAATTGACGCCGCTCACCACGTTACGCGTCGCGCAGCTCGTGGCCAGAGTCGGGATTCCGCCGGGCGTCGTGAACATCGTTCCGGGTTACGGAAATACGGCTGGCCAGTATCTTGCCGAACACCCGGGTGTCGATAAGATCGCGTTCACAGGCTCCACATTGACGGGACAAAAAATCGTCCAAGCGTCGGCGGGAAATTTAAAGCGCGTTCAACTTGAACTTGGCGGTAAGGGTGCAAACATCGTATTCGATGATGCATCGATCGATGCGGCAGTCGGCGGGTCCGCGTTCGCCATTTTTCATAATCAAGGCCAGGCCTGTATTGCAGGGTCACGCCTGCTCGTGCATGAAAAGATTGCAGACGAATTTCTCTATAAGTTTCTCGCTCTTGCGAGATCGATTCGTATCGGAAATCCTCTGGATCCTGCTACGGAAATGGGACCGCTGACATCGCCGGGACACCGCGATCGTGTTCTGCGGTATATCGACGTCGCAAAGCAACAGGGCAGCACGATCCTAACCGGAGGAAATGCGCCCACCGATCCGGCGCTTCAAGCCGGTTGTTACATCGAGCCGACAGTCGTTACCGCGAACCCGGATGATCGCGTGTGCCAGGAAGAGGTCTTCGGGCCGTTCGTTTCGATCACGCGCTTCAGGGACGACGAGGAAGTGATCCGGATGGCGAACTCCACGCAGTACGGCCTTGGAGGCGGGTTGTGGACGCGCGACCTCCAACGCGCGCATCGTGTTGCGAGCGCGATTCGATCCGGAATGGTGTGGGTCAATACTTATAAGCGTGTCAGCCCCGCTTCACCATTTGGCGGCGTCGGCCAATCAGGCTACGGCCGGGATCTCGGCCCAGAATCGATTCACGAGTACACCTTCGCGAAATCCGTCGTGATGAATATCGACGCGCAGGTGCCGCCGTATTACAAAAGGTAAATAGCCACAAAAAGGCTTAGCGCGGCGCCGCCGCAACCAAAACTAAGCTCGAAAATTGTAGGGCGCCGCGCTGCTTTCAGCGATCAGCGTTCAGCTTTCAGCTTAGCTACTAGCGGACAGCTTTTTTTTTAGCAAGAAGTTGGGACTTACGCGACACCAACCCTTACCCACAGATCGCTGGGTGTGTTGCTCCGGTCCAAAGACCGTTGGCGGTGTGTTGCGCCCGCCGCGTCCGGTCGGCCTGCGCCGGACTCACAATTCGCTCGCTGAGCGAAAGTGTCGAAAATGATCGCGTGAAGCGATATAGAGGGCGCTCATATTTGGCGCCTAAATCGGCAGCACCAACTCTAATATCACGGGACTGTGGATGGACCCAACGAGAAGCTGAATGCTGAAAGCTAAGCTGATCGCTGAAGGCTGACGGCTGAACGCGCGCGGCAGCCGAATCCTCAATTTGGTTGCGGCGGCAGCCGCGCTATGTAATTCCCGAGTTCTTTCACCGGCACATCGAAATGGGCGGTGTTCACCACGCCTTTGCGCTGGAACTGCACCCACACCCGATAGTTTTTCGCTCGGGGGAAGATGACATTGAATTGAATCTGCGGGCCGCCATCTGCGATGAATGGATGCTCGTGGATCATATCGATCAGGTCGGCGCTGGCGACCAACATGTGTCCCCAGGCTCCGAGATACTTCTCCAACCCATCAGCGGGTTTCACGCGGAATATCATCTGTGTTTTGGCGCCCGAGATCGGCTGCTGCGGTTCAGTGACGAGTTCCACCGTCAGGTTTTCTGCATCTTTAGCTGAGTAGTCTCGCGCTAGCGTGGCCGGCTTCGGCGCCTGGCCAGGTACGATCACGGTTTTTGCGATTAGCTGCGGAGTTGCGCCATCCGGATAAAAGTCGCCAAGCACGCGATACATGCCGGCTTTCGGAAAGACGTAGTCGTAGTGGAACAGTCCGTCAGAGCCTAGCGTCGGATGATTGTGCAGAAACACCTCGAGGTCTTGACTGACAACAAACATGTGAAACAACTTTTCGTGCACCACCTGGAAATTCGTCACCGGCCGGTTCTTCCAGGGATCGTGCACCGCGAATAACAGGCTGGCAGGCTGTCCCGGCTTAATCGGACGCGGACTGATGCTTAGATCCAGGTGGTACTCCACCGGATCCGGCAGGCCGGCAACGAGTGCCATTCCGCAGCGCGCGCACTTTCCCGGATTGTTGGAGCGCACATCGGGATCCATTGGACAAATGTAAACGTCGCCGGCGTTCTGCGACGGCAGCGGCGCGGGAGTCTGGCCTGCAACAAGCGCCAAGATCAACGATAGAAGTGCAGCTCGCATGGCTAATCCTTCGGCGCTGGCAATAGCGCGATGCTCGAACCGGCAGGAATACCGGTAATCATCGTGCCCGCCGGCAGCTCGAGCGGTGTCTGTAGCAAGAAGACGTGAGCGAATTGCTCCTTGTATCCTTCAAGCCACAACAGTGGTTCAATGCGGCCGTCTGGAAATTCCGCAATAATCTGGAATGAGCCGCTCTGCGGAACATTTCTCGGAAACAGACCGTCCAGCACGAACGAGTTGGTGAGTTTAAAATCGCCTTTTGCGATTATCTCGCCAGATTGACGACCGGCATGCGCGGCGTTACCGTACCACGCGCTTTCCTTCATCATCTCTTCGAGCTTATCTTTGGACGGGAGATCCTTTGCCTCGCCTTCCGGAGAGCCTCCTTGCGACCAACTCGTGACCAATTCGAGTTGTTCCGGCGTCAACGCCTGATCATTGCGGAAATCGCCGAAACCCTTTACAGCGCCCCAAGGCGGCATACGCCGCTCCAGGATTTCTTCTTTTATGGCCGTTCGCCATGGGAATGCTTCACGGTAGTCCAACAGCGAGAAAGCCATTCCGCCTTCGCGATGACAGGCAATGCATCGCGAGTAGAAGATTCGGGAAATCTCGCGGTTCCAGGTGACGGGCGTCGTTATGATGTCGTGAGTGAAAGCGGGAGCGGAGAGTAGGAATACGGTAAAAATGAAAACCAGGCGGCACTTTCTCATATCAGACTGACTATCTTAAATGTGAATGTTGAACGGTAATTCAGATGTCTGACCCCGAATTACCATTCAACATTCGCAGGCAGACCTACTTCTTACCGTAGGTCTTTGCCAAGTACTCCACGAGAACTGGAATGTCCTTATCGCTCAGGCTGGCGCCCTTTGCCACCATCGAGCTTACGAGCATCTGCCATTCGTCTTTGCTGAGATGCTGGCCCGAGACCAGATCCAAGTCGTGGCAGGCGGTGCAAGAGTCTTCCAGAATCTTCTTGGCGGCCGCATCGCTGTTGCCGGATTGCGCTTGCTGCTGGCCGGCGGGTTTAGCATTGCCGAAATTTTTCACCAGGTAATCAATCAGCACAGGCATGTCCTTTGAGTCGACCTGTGCGCCGTTGGAAACCATGGAGGAGACGAGCCCTTCCCAGCCTTCTTTATCCAGGTGCAGCTTCACAACGCCATCGAGGCTGTGGCATGCGGTACAAGCTGTTTGCAGGATTTTCTTCCCTTCACCTTCCGGTAGTTGCGGCTCCTGGACCGCGGCAAATGCCATTGTCGCCAGTGCGAGCGTCGCCCAGATCCACATCGCAGTCCGGCCAAAAATCCACTTCATATGATTCTCCTTAAGTGCATCACGAGTATTGTAGGGTGCCCACCAATATAAATCCGTATTCTTGTTTTTTTCAACTGGTGCTAACATTCTGCGCCTCATTTATTGGTTGAGGAGGATCGATGCGAGCTAAAGCAGTATTAATAGTTTGCCTCTTGGCGTGTTTTGTGTTGGTTGTTTCTGCGTTTGCGCAGGAAGGACATCCCTTGAAGGGAACCTGGCTCGGTGATTGGGGCCCGAATAAGAATGACCGGAATCAAGTCACGATCGTCATGGATTGGGACGGAAAACAGATCACGGGCCAGATCAACCCCGGCCCAAACGCGAGCCCGTTAAAAAACGCAACTCTCGAACCGAAGGGATGGATGGTTCACTTCGAAGCCGATGCGAAAAATGCCGCCGGCCAGCCCGTTCATTATGTTGTGGATGGGAAAATTGAGAACCTCGGATTGTACAACCGTTCAATCGTTGGGACCTGGTCGCATGACAATATGAAGGGCGATTTCAGGATCCAGCGCCAGTAGGGCGATGCACGCCGGCTTTAGCCGGGCTAAAGCCGGGCTAAAGCCGGCGCCTACGATCGGCCCTGCTACGGCCGCTCGCCTTCGCTGGA
>QHXA01000144.1:1430-1993 GCA_003222755.1 Acidobacteriota bacterium | reverse complement strand
TTTCTTACCGTCCACGGGCAGTGTCTTCATTTGTTTAATGTGAGAACCCCCGTTGTGAATGCTTTGTTGACGGGAATCTGAATCGGCGCCGTATCGTTCTTGTTTTTGTCGTTAATTTCGGTCCATGTCATGTACACGGAGTGCATTTCTTCCCAGATCTGCTGTCCCCATGCAACAGGCTTTGTCGGATCCGGGTTTAACGGATTGGCGGGCGAGTTGTCGTATGTGGCCACGTACTCCAGGAACGCTCCCTTCGGTACACTCACCGGTGCGGACATGATGTAGTAGTTCTGCCAAGAATCGTCCCAGTTCGGGATATGCAGCAGAATATTTCTCTTGCCGTCGGGATAAACCACCGTCGCCGAGCCGGTCTTCGCGCGAATGTGCATGTGCGGCCGCAACGCGTGAATGCGTGCACTGACCGGAAGTTCGAACGCGCCGATCACTTCATGGCTGTGCGCCATCGGTGGAACCAGCATCGTGTTGTTTTGCACGATCGTGGTGTGCACTTCCGTATGTACCGGCTTCTTTGCAAAGACAAAGCCGACTTTCGTCTGGTCGGT
>QHXA01000144.1:0-1419 GCA_003222755.1 Acidobacteriota bacterium | reverse complement strand
TCGGTGCCGATCGCGTTGTAATGCATTCCGAACTGTACGCGCGAACCCTTCTTGATTAGTTTCCCGTATCCTTCGCGCCAGATCATGGCTTCGAGTCCCGGTGAATAGAGGTGAAGATTGCCCGCGGAGGTTTCCGATCCGTTCTCGCCTGGAGAGACAACGCCCACCGTGCCGTGATGAACGACCTTCCGGTTGCCGGGCCGCACCTCGATCGCCTGAATCCAGGTGTCTTCCGGAAACGTGTAATCCTGGGCAGGCAGCGTTTGCCATGCAATCGTTCCGGTCGCGGGAATGGTGTAAGGCTCCTTCATTGTCAGGATGAGATCCGGGGTTCCGATCTGCCAGCCCTCGGCAAACTGCGGTACCTTGGGCAGGTCTGCTGCGTCGCCTTCCTTCGCGCCGCCATCGACCCATGCCGCAATCGTTTGCACATCCCGATCGCTGAGACGCCGGCTGGCTTGGAAATCGCCATAGTGCGGATCGGCGAGCCACGGCGGCATTTTTCGCTGCAGTACCGCTTGTTTGATGGCCTTCGCCCACGGCCGCGCGTCCTTGTAGGTCAAGAGCGAAAACGGACCGATCTCACCCGGTCGATGGCAGTAGACGCAATTCGCATAGACAACCGGTGCGACATCTTTACTGAATGTGATTTCCTTCGTCGCGGCATTTTGCCCGGTGACGCGGGTGGAGAACGGCAAAGCGAGCAACACGATTCCAAGCAAAGCAATGCGTCGCATGTCAGTACCTCGATCTTTTCTTGCTCAGGTTATACGTAAATTTCAGCCACTTGACGTCATTCATCATCACGTCGGCTGTTCCTGTCAGCGAATCTTTGAAGTCGCTCTTGAACGTGAAGAAGATTCGGACATTGTTCTTCCAGTTTCCGCGCTGGCCACGCGCGCCGGGCAGCGGCGGCTTACCCACTACGGCCGTGGCTTTCAGTTGATCGCCTTCAACTGTTGTTTGCGTGAACGTGGCTCCGTCGGAGCCTCCAAACCATGGAGTTATAAAGCCGAAGAGCTTGCCGCCAACCAGATCAATCTTCAGTTCAACCGGCTGCTCTTCCTTCGCGCTTGGCGACGGGCTATCAATCGCCCATTTCTGAGTACCGACCCAGGTGCCGACAAAGGTGGACGGCGACGCATCCTGCGCAGCTGTCGGCAATTGCAGCGCGGCGGCCAAGAGCAACATCAGAAAGGTGGCGACCATACGCGTACTGTATATCCGCTCTCTCGCCCAACTCGCAATGAAAAAGGCGATCAGAAACGATCATCGAAAAACTGACGAACCGTTTGGATGCGGATCCCGCCTGTGTGAGCTCCGTTGATTTTGTGGGTGGAGTTGAAGTTGTGATCAATTTTCAGATTAAGCTGCTTGCGGATATTGGCGCCGCCGAACCCAAATCGGTTGGTGCCGCCC
>QHXA01000899.1:444-2819 GCA_003222755.1 Acidobacteriota bacterium | reverse complement strand
GGCACTCAGGCCTGGCTGATCGTCGATCCGCCGAATGGCAAGCTTCCTCCGCTGACGCCCGAAGCCACGCAGCGGACAGCAGCACGCGCAGCCGCGAGACGCAATAGCGGACGCGGGCCGGCCGATTCGTGGGAGGACCGGAGTCTGTACGACCGCTGTATCACACGGGGATTGCCGGGCTCGATGATGCCGGCCATCTACGGAAATTCGTATCAGATTGTGCAAGGCCCGGGCTACGTTGCCATCATTTACGAGATGATTCATGAGATTCGCACCATTCCGCTCGACAGCCGTCCGCACGCGGGCTCGGCCACGCGGTCCTATATGGGCGACGCGCGCGGCCATTGGGAAGGCGATACGCTGGTCGTCGAGACGACAAATTTCAGAGACGAGGGCATCTACCGGAACGCGAACCCTGCAACACTGCGTCTGATCGAACGTTTCACGCGGACCGCGCCTGATGTCGTGAAATGGTCGGTCACCATCGATGATCCGGCAACCTGGACCAGGCCCTGGACATTCTCGATGCCTCTCAGCAAGGACGACAGCGGGCCGGTTCTTGAGTATGCGTGCCATGGGTACAGGCGCTCCCTACGAATCGACGAAATAGGGAAGGGTTCGCATTGCTCCGCGTGCCGGCACCGCGGAGCGGTGCGAGGAGATTAGCCAGGGGTACGCGTTTTTTGCGTACCCCTGGTATTGGAGCCGCATTAAGCAGCGCACCCCGGCAGGGTGCGAGGAGTCCTCGGCACCCTTTCAGGGTGCGGATTCCAGAGTTGTCGCGGTATTCCAGGGGTACGCAAAAAACGCGTACCCCTGGCTAATTTCCCAGCACCGCTCCGCGGTGGGAAATGCCAAACTCCACGCCCACCCGCGTGCGAGGCAAAAGTGACGTCATCCACTGCCAACCAATTGATGTCGGGCTCCGAGTACCTGGAGAGCTTGCGCGACGGGCGCGCGGTTTATCTCTACGGGGAGCGCGTGGCCGATGTAACCACCCATCCTGCCTTTCGCAATGCGTCGCGTTCTGTCGCTCGGCTCTACGATACGTTGAACGATCCCAGCGAACGCGATTCACTTACCACCATTGATCGATTCGGGATTCGGACACACCGCTTTTTCACCTCCTCCTACTCGGCACAGGAATTGTTGGCGGCACGGGATGCCATCGCGCGTTGGGCTCGCCTGACCTACGGGTTCATGGGCCGGACGCCGGACTACAAAGCCTCGTTCATGGCGACGCTCGGATCGAATCCGGAATTCTATGCGCCCTTCGAAAGCAACGCTCTCAATTGGTATCGCCGCTACGCCGCCCGAGCGTTGTACCTGAATCACGTCCTTATCAATCCGCCCGTGGATCGCAACAAGCCAGTACACGAAGTCGCGGACGTGTTCCTGCACGTCGTGAGGGAAACCGATTCAGGCGCGATCGTCAGCGGCGCGAAAATGCTCGCGACGGGGTCCGCGCTGACTCACGCGACATTCGTTGCGCAAAACAGCGCGACAACCCTTGAGGCGGGGAAGGCGGAAGATTTTGCTCTGGTATTAATTGCGCCGATGGATACTCCAGGCACGTGCTTGATTTGCAGGCCATCTTACGAACAAATCGCCCACAGTCCATTCGATCACCCGCTGTCGAGCCGTTTTGACGAAAACGACGCAGTGCTGATTTTCGATGAAGCGTTCATACCGTGGGAAAACTTTCTGGTGTACCGGAACGTCGAGCGCGCCAACTCGTTTTATCCGGCTTCAGGGTTCTTCAACCGTCGCTGTCAAACTCGATTTCATGACGGGCTTGCTTGCGCGAGGTCTTGCCTGCAATGGCACCGACGGTTTCCGCGGTGTTCAAGCCGCGCTTGGTGACGTCGTGGCGTGGCGCACGCTGATCTGGGCCATGACAACAGCGATGGCGGCCGATCCGCAGCCTGGTCCTGGAGGCTCGGTAATCCCTCGCATCGAAAATGCGGCCGCCATGCGGATCTTCGGCACATCCGCGTGGCCGGCCGTGAAAGAGATTTTCGAGAACATACTGGGCGGCGCTCCGCTGGTGACAACATCCGGGCGTGAGGATCTGATGAATCCCGATCTGCGCCCCCTCATCGATCGCTATTACCGTGGTACCGGAATGGACGCGCATGATCGCATCAAGCTCTTCAAGCTGGTATGGGATGCGATCGGAACTGAATTTGGCGGACGGCACGAACTGTACGAGCGGAATTACGCCGGCAACTCCGAGCAGATCCGCGTCGATGCGGTGAATTTTGCGCGTCGAACCGGCGTGCTGGACCGTTGCGTCGATCTAGTCGACCAATGTCTCGCGGACTACGACCTCGACGGATGGATCAATCCTTCCTGGCGTTGAATGCGGCGGCTCA
>QHXA01000899.1:0-395 GCA_003222755.1 Acidobacteriota bacterium | reverse complement strand
CCTGACGGGGTTCCCACGGCTGATCGCTTGCGAGTTCGAAGTCTCGCAGCTTGTGTAACAGGTCGTTGATCGCAATCCTTCCTTCCAGTCGCGAGAGCGGCGCCCCAAGACAAAAGTGGATGCCATGGCCGAATGCGAGGTGCGGATTGGGATCGCGGGTGATGTCGAAGCGCTCCGGATCCGGAAAGTACCGAGAATCATGGTTCGCAGAACCGATCCATGCAAGGATGAGTTTCCCAGCCGGGATGATCTGATCATGCAACTGGAGGTCGCGCCTTGCGACGCGGTACATCCATTGCAATGGTGAGCGATAACGCAGAACCTCCTCGATGGCCGAAGGCAGGAGATTGGGCTCGGCCCTGAGCCGTGCGAGCTGTTCGGGATTCTCGAGCAAA
>QHXA01000897.1:2205-2705 GCA_003222755.1 Acidobacteriota bacterium | reverse complement strand
CGAAAGCCTTGGCTGCGCGGAGAAGTGGAGTCGTGCCGATGGTGATCATCGCGTCGGCTCCCCGGTCAGCGCCTACGTTCCGGAACGGCTGCGCAAGTTTCAATTGAGCGTTCGGGTTCGCTCCGGCTTCGAGCAGCATTTGGATGACCTGCAGGCTGGAAGTTTCATCAAGCGATGGACGATCCGGCCTGCCTCCGTGTGGAAGCGTATTCAAATCCACCGCTGCATACAGCGGCGTTTGGCCGTACCAGTCCCACTTGTTCACGTTCGCGCCCTTCTGGATCAAATATGCGGCAACGTCAAAGTTCGCGTTCAGCAGCGACATGAGCAGGGGCGTGCTTCCCTCGGGGTCGGTCATGTTTATATCGGCCCCACCTTCCACTAAACTTTTCGCGCAACCCAGGCAACCCTCGCGCGCAGCATAAAGCAGTGGTGTAAATCCACCCGCGGGCCGATAAATGGCGCGAGGCTCCGCTGTGACTTGTATTTGCCAGTCGTTG
>QHXA01000897.1:579-2147 GCA_003222755.1 Acidobacteriota bacterium | reverse complement strand
TTTCGGCAGCCGCCCACATCAGAGCGGTCTGTTCCCGCCACTGTTCCTTGGCATTCACATCGGCGCCATGGTTCAGCAAGACTGTAGCCGCGTCGACACTCCCCGTGCGGGCCACGATCATCAACGCGGTCTGACCATCGGCATTCGGAGAGTTGACGTCGGCACCCGCCTTTAAGAGCTTTTCAATCATTACCGCGTTTCCGACGATCGCTGCCTCCGACATCGGCGTCGAGCCGTAATCGTTCTTCGCTCGTACGTTCGCACCGGCTCGGATGAGGCGGTCGGCCAAATCGACATCATTCTGCTGGACAGCCCAGTGGAGCGCTGTCGTACCGTCGGCCTCCGGCGCATTCACATTGACCTTCTGCTGAAGCATCGCGAGCACGGCTGCTCGGTCTCTCGCTTTGACGGCATCCACGAGCGGTACAGTTGCAGCAAAGTAACTCGCAGCAAGGAGGCTTATCGCAAATGTGTGGAACATTTCTTCTCCTATAAGTCGGACACCTGACTGGTGCTGTCTCCCAACTTCTCCATTGGAATTCCCGCCCTGTCGAGCAAAGTGACCAGCAGGTTCGCAAGAGGCGTTTGATCGGGAACTCGAATGTGCTGGCTTCCTTTAATCCGGCCCATGCCACCACCGAGAATTGCCGTCGGCAGCGGAAAATGATTATGCGCGTTACTGTTGCTCATGTTGCTGCCGAAGAGAATGATCGAGTGATCCAACATGCTGCCGTCGCCGTCAGGCATTTTCGCGAGCTTGGCGAGGAACTTTGCAAAAATCTCGGTGTTATACGTCTGGATTTTTCCAAGGGGCACCAATTTCTTCTGCAGATTCTGGTGGTGCGAAATGGCATGGAACGAGTCCGGAACTCCGATCTGCGGGTATGTGCGATCGGTAGCTTCCCTCGCCATCATGAAAGTGAAGACCCGAGTCAAGTTCGCCTGGTATGCCAGCGCGACAATATCAAACATCAACTTCAGTTGTTCGTCGAACGAGGCCGGTATGCCGAGTGGCGGTTCGGGTAGGGCGAGATTGGAAGTATCTTGCTTCTCCATCTTTTGGACCCGCCGTTCGATTTCGCGAACGGTTTCCAGATAATCGCCGAGCCTGGCGCGATCTTGCGCTCCGAGGCTGCGTTGGAGCTCGGCCGCCTCCTCTGAAACCTGATCGAGAATGCTGCCGTATTGTCTGACGAGCTTCTTCCGCTCCTCCGGAGTATCGCCCTGTCCGAACAGCCGCTCGAAGAGTTTCCGTGGATTAACCTCCATAGGGAGTGGCGTCGTAGGGGTTCGGAACGAGATCGTTGCGCCGTAACTGCAGCCGTAATCGCGATCACAGCTGCCCCCGGTCACACCCCGGCCCTCTGCGGCAACTTCAAGCGACGGAAGTGGCGTGTCCTGCCCGATGTGCTCGGCTGCGATTTGATCGACGGTCACGCCACCATACGGATCCTGAGTCTTGCGGGGTGCGACACCGCTCAGCCAAGTCCCGGGAGAGAGTGCATGGACTGGACCGATGGCGGCCCTGTTTTCCATTCCACTGACAATCGTCAGGTATTTCTTGAAAG
>QHXA01000897.1:0-464 GCA_003222755.1 Acidobacteriota bacterium | reverse complement strand
TTGGCAGCTGTTTGCGCCAATGCGGTCCAGGCCGGAATCATCGCATCCAGCAGAGGCAGCCCTACCGCAACACCGGCGCCGCGAAGAAAAGTGCGACGGGAAAGATGTTTCTTTGTAATAAACATAATGTTTCATCTCCTCGATGAACGTTTGACGGAGCGGGCGACGTACTCCCGTCTCCAATTAATTGCTCGTTGTCTCCTGAACCCTCTTCATCTGAAACGGTGTGCTTCTGACAATACCCAGCACGATGGATGAGAAACGATAGTTATCGCGCGCAGCCTCGCGTACGATCTTGCGCACGCTCGGCATATCGTAGTACTCCAGTCCGCGCCCCAGCCCATAGATCATCAGTTTTTCAGTCAATGTTTGAACGAACTGCTCGGGACGCTTCATGAGCGCTTTACGCAGATCGACCGGGCCGGTGACGGGTGTTCCATCGACCAGTTGGCCGGCCGCATCGA
>QHXA01000896.1:1775-2985 GCA_003222755.1 Acidobacteriota bacterium | reverse complement strand
CCGCGTTTTACGCGATCGGCAAGCGTCTCGCCTTCCACCAGTTCCCTCACACAATACATCGGCTGTTTGTGGTCTCTTCTAGTCCGTACACGTGACGCGCGGGTGGGGTGGTCAGGCGTGCGCGATGTGTGATTCGATGCCGGACCACCCCGTCTGCGCCATTAATGGTAGCTTCGGGCCGTTTTCTTGATGGGCGCAGCCACTCGTCCTTTGTGGCAAGGAGGGGAATTCGCCTTCCCGATACGTGAGCGTAATTGTGAAATGCGCTACTTAGTGAGGCTGGACCTGCAATTTACCAGTTTGACTCGAGCCATGGTAGGCGGCGTCCCCAGCGAAGGTGGCCGTAATCGTGTAGTTGCCGGTAGCGAAACTTCCCGGAACCGTATAGTTGAATGTTGCCACGCCGTTCGCGGCGGTCACAGCCGTGCCTATGCTTGTCGTGCCAATCTTGAAAGTGATCGTTTTGCCCGGCACGGTGGCTCCGTCGGGGTCTCGGCGCAACGTGGCTTGAAGAGGAACGGTCTGGCCGGTGTTGGCTGTAACGTTGGTGACGGTCAAGCGCGTATTGAAGTAGACCATCAGGCTCCCCGTCCCGCTGTTGGGAGCGTAATCAGTATCACCGGCGAAGTTGGCTATGATGACGTGATCGCTTCCTGTTCCCAGACTGACGGGAACGGTGTACTTGAGCGAAGCCACGCCGTTACCAGCTGTCACTGCCGTGCCTATCGTTGTCGTGTCGATCTTGAATGTAATCGTCTTGCCAGACACGGGCGCTCCGTCCACGCTACGCTGCATCAGCGCACGCAGCGTCACCGTCTGCCCGGCGGCGGCACTGAGATTCGTCACCGTGAGATTCGTCGCAGTGTTGTTGAGGGCAACGAGAGCGTACAGATATCTATCGCCGTAATCGCCGATCAGGAGGCGCTGCCCGCCATCCCAAAAGAGGGATAACGGCCTGGAGAAGCCAGAAGCCACACGGCGGATTTTTCCGGTTGTTGTATCAACTGTGACGATATCACGGTAGTCGAGCGTGTCCGTGCCCGGGGATGCTTCCGTAATTGCTCCATTGAAGCGCGCAACGAAGATGTTGTCTATCAGTTCGGACGGGAGCCCAGACGCGTAAAAGAACCTGCAGCCGTCGCTGGAACTGCTTGGCCCCAGTCCGTCAGGGTTGGCCGGGTCGGTTAGGACGTAGGGACCCGTGTTGTTG
>QHXA01000896.1:0-1766 GCA_003222755.1 Acidobacteriota bacterium | reverse complement strand
CGCCGCTGTCGGATCGAGGTACGGCATCTTGTTGACGCGCCAGTTAGCGTTGGCATACCCATAATCCGCACCCGCAGAGGCATGGAAAAGTTGGTCGTGCACATCCATGCTGAAGTCGGGACCCAGCTGATCCTTGGGGTAGCCGAAGCCGGACGTGCCGTCACCGTTGGTCTTGGTGCGGTTGAAGTTATTGGTAAAGGTCGAAGCAGATGCCATACGGGTTGCGCGCGCCGGCGGAGTGGACAATCAGTTTGTTGGTCGACGTGACCTTATACGGGCTGTCGTCCTGCTGGACGAGGTACCGCGTGAGCGTCGGATCCGCATAAGCATTGGCGGACCCTTCCGTGTCCGTAACCGCGTTCAAATCCTGGATCCAGCTGATCGTGCCATTGTAAGCGCTGTCGCCCCAGGTGTTGCCTTGACCACCGTACGAGAATCCCTGGCCGCCGAAATCATCAATGGTACTGCCTGTAAGCTCTCCCGAATACCCGTTCGTAGTGCGCAGTCCAATCCCGACGTACAAGGTTTTGCCCTGAACCAGAAGTTGATCGGGATTATGATCGCCAGCCGGAATGTGCGTCACAATACGTACATTCAACTCGCCCGGCTCGCCCCAGATGCCATTGCCATTCTGGTCGTTCAATTTCACGATGTTGCCGTCCAGCGTCGTCAGATACATATGGTTCTGATGGAACGTCAGGCCGATGCCAGGAAAGCCCGTCACAGCGTGCTTGAGATCGCTCAACGTGCCGGTGGCCTTGTCGTAGGCGTAGCTGTCGACGCCTGCATTGAGTAGCCGGATATAGAGCCTGCCCTCCGGACCCCATGCCATCTGGGTTGCACCGTCACCGAGATTGCGGACCCTATCGACTCGAAATCTGCCGGTATACGTTGCCGAAACAGTCTGAGCATCAGCGCAGAAGGAGTGCAATATGCCCACAACAGCGAGGAGGCTGACACAGAAGGTTCGCAAATGGCCTGGATGCATTTTCGTATGGTGCCCTTCGGCGAAACAGGATTCAAGCTAAACCTCCACACAGCGAATGTGAAACAAGACTTGGCAACCTGACGCAGCCGCGCCACAACGAATTTCACGAAGCAGGTAGACGAAGAACGACGAAACCGCGCGAGTTCCCCTTCACAGATGAGTTGAAAATTCTGCTCGAAGCACAAGGCGCAAAGGCGATGCTTTGCTTCAACGTGGGATCGTCGCCGAGTGCGTATTCTTCAATAAAGACGGGCGCGAAATCCGCGATTTCCGAAAGTCTTGGAGGATGGCTTGCAAGTATGCCGGACTCGCGGAAGAAATCGAAATCGGAAAAAACGAGAAAGGCAAGCCGATCATGAAAATCATTCCACTACGCATCCCACTCGATTTCCGCAGAACCGCAGTTCGAAATCTCGTCCGCACCGGCATACATGAACGCCTTGCTATGCAGATGACCGGCCATAAGACCCGCTCTGTATTTGAGCGCTACAACGTTACGAAGGGCGCCGACTTGAAGGACGCCGCCAACGAAGTTAAATCAGTTCTCACAAATCCCACGGGCATAAATTCGTTCATGATTGCACCAAAAGTGAGCAGCCCGACCAACAGTGATCTTCCGCTAAACCGAAGTTACCGCCCAAAGAATACAAAAGCGGTAATGGGATCAGATAGATGACTCGATTGGTGGATCGGGGCTACTGGGTACAGATCAGCAATGCAGTGGAACCTTGAGCAAGTCGAGCGCTCGCTGCTGCAGAGGCGTCGGAGTGGTGATGAT
>QHXA01000143.1 GCA_003222755.1 Acidobacteriota bacterium | reverse complement strand
GCTGTTCAAATCCATCAGGAACTCGGTTACGACCTGGTGCCGCCCGCTTTCTTGGATTTCGAACCTGCCCGGCGAGAATCTCTTCACGACATACCGAGCCTTGTCCGGCCGATCGCCGCGTCCAGCATCCTGACCAACAACATTCAGGTCACACTGTTCGCTTTCGCCTTCGGCTTGACTGCAGGAATCGGCACTGCAGTCCTTCTCGTCTTCAACGGAGTTCAGCTCGGGGCTATTGCAGGATGGATGACTGCCAAGGGCAACGGCAGTTCGTTATGGGGTTGGATCATGCCGCATGGTGGGACCGAACTGCTCGCCATCACACTGGCCGGCGGGGCTGGATTCATGCTTGCGCGAGCACTCATCGCTCCGGGCGAAGTTCGGCGCACCACCGCTCTCCGCCGTGTGGCAGTGCCTGCGCTGGTCATTGAGCTTGGCGTCATGGTGATGCTGGTATTTGTATTTGCCGGGCTGATCGAGGGATTTGTCTCGCCCAGCAGCATCGGTTTTCCCGCGCGAATTGCAGTACTTGCCGCATCTCTAATCTTCTGGATCGGCTATCTCGCCTTGGTTGGTATTTAGGCCGCGGCGAGCCAACCAGTACGTGGGCAAAATCATAGCTCGAATGCATATGGCGTAAATCGCGATGAGTTTAACTAGCGGATATTTTTGTCGATGTGTGGGTGGTGGGTCATGACAAATTTGTCGCAACGGGGCGTGTACACGGTGTAGCATCCTGCCAGTCTTGCGCAGAGGGAGCGACAATGTTCCGAATATTTATGAAGACGCTGTACCTTCCGCTAGCTTCTCTGGCCATGGTGTGTAGCATCACCGCGGTGGCCGGTGCGCAATGGGATCCATATCCGTGGAAGAGGTTGCCGCGTACGGCCGACGGCAAGGTCGATCTGAATGCGCCGACGCAGCACACGCCTGACGGCAAGCCGGATCTATCCGGCTTCTGGATGCCCGAAAATTCCGTAAAGCACTTACTGAACCTCGCCGCCGATCTCGCCGCCGATCTGAAGCCCGAAGATATGCCGCTCAACCCGTGGGCGCGCGACCTCTACAACGAGCGCATCGAAAACAACGGCAAGGATCACCCCGGCGTATCCTGTCTGCCGTCCGGTATTCCGGAAAAGGACAACATCCCGGACGGGCTGAAGTTGGTGCAGACCGAAGATCTGGTACTGCTCCTCTACGAATCTCGCACGATCTACCGACAGATCTTCACGGATGGGCGGTCGTTCCCTAAAGATCCGCAGCCGACCTGGATGGGCTATTCGATCGGCCACTGGGATAAGGACACGTTCGTCGTTGAGACGATCGGACAGAACGGCAAGACCTGGCTCGACATGCGAGGGCTACCCGGGACCGAAGCGCTGCGCGTCACCGAACGCTTCTCACGGCCGAGGATCGGGCACATGGACATTGAGGTCACGATCGACGATCCGCAAGCATATACGAAGCCATGGACTGTCAAACTGGCCTGGCGCCTCATACCGGATACCGATCTCATCGAAAGCATCTGCGAAGAGAACAACCAGGACCCGCCCCACATGGTCGGAAAGTGACGCCGTAAGGTAGAGGTCGTTACCGCAGGCGTCGGTATTCAGCGTAACGGCGCAGGATTTTTCCATCGTTCAACCTAGCAACCGAATTGACATATAACGCTGGCGTCGGCTGGCCCAGAGCACGGAGAGCGCAGATGCCTGCGCCGCGCAATGATGCCAGACCAGGTGTTGTTGGCATCCACGTCGAGATGCCCGTAACGGCGGCCAGCATTGGTGCAGCCATAGGGTGAAGAAAGCCGTTCCCCGAGAGCACGAGATCTGTTGCCCTTTCTCTCGATGTGTTTTGGATGATTTCTATGAAATGGGCGAGATTGAAGATCACGCCTTCCAGGATGGATCTCGAAAGATCAGCAGCCGTGTGGTGTGCCGTCAGGCCGTGCCAAGATCCGGTCAAATGCGGATTCCAATCCGGAGAACGCTCGCCGTGTAACAGCGGGATAAAAATCGGCGGATCTTCGGAAACTTCAGCGTCTTTGAGAGTACCGAATATTCTGCGGCCCCAATCGAGTACATTGCCGCCATTGCTACCGGCGCAACCGAGAAGATATGCGGTTTCGTCGGCTCTGTAACAGAAGGTTCCCGCAGAAAGGTCCAGGACTGGCCACGTCAGCGTTTGACGCGCAACCGCAGACGTGCCCAACGTGACGGCAATCTTGGACGGCACTTCGGCATCTGAACCCATGTTGGCTAAAAAGCCGTCGCCCGAACCCGCAACTAGTGGAATGCCTGCGGCCAATCCAAATTCGGCGGCAGCGTTTGACGTCAGGCGCCCTACGATTTCAGTCCGGCTGGTGATGCGCGGCAGGTGCGCTGGTTCTAAGCCGACGATGTCCAACAGCTCCGAATCCCAATCACCTTTCGTAATATTGAACAAGCCGGAAGCGGACGCGATTCCATGATCTTCAATCCATGCTCCAGTCAGCTGATGAACAAGCAGTGCTTTGACTGAGACAACTCGCTTCGCCTGGGCGAATAATTCAGGATCGCTCACTCGCAGGGCCACAAGTTTGAATACAGGAAACATCGGGTGATATCTGCAACCGGTGATCACGTGAAGGCGATCGCCGAGCCGCTTTCGCACGTACTCGAGGCCGGTATCGCCGCGCTGGTCGAGCCATGTAAACACGGGCGTGATCGGTTCGTCGGCGTCATCCAGCAGAACGCAATTGTGCAGAAATGTGCCGATGCAAATTGCGTCGATTGCATCGCCGGTCGTGAGGTTGAGTAGACGAATGGCCTGTTTGAAACGTTCGATAACACGTTGCACCGACAGCGTCGCTGCGCCTCGCTCGTCGGTTTCCATATCCCATTCCTTTTCGGCAACTCTGGCGGATTCGAGATCGGAGTTCAAAATAGCGGCAGAGATTCCGCCGGAAGAAATGTCAAAACAGAGAAGATTCATAGCAGAGCCGCTAAGTTTTCTTCACTTCGTGGCCGCCGAACTTATTGCGCATGACGGCCAGTAATCGGTCTGTGAACGATTCTTCATCGCGAGAGCGAAAGCGTTCCATGAGGGACAGAGTGATGACGGGGGCAGAGAGACTTTGCTCGATTGCTTCCTCAACAGTCCAGCGGCCCTCGCCGGAGTCGGCAACATGCGGCCGCACGTTTTCCAGCCTCGCGTCTTCTGCAAGGGCTTCGGCTGTCAAATCCAGCAGCCACGATCGCACAACACTTCCATGCCGCCATAAATCGGCAATGCCCGCCAGGTCGAGACGAAATTCAGTTTTCTTGTGCAGCAGCGCGAAACCCTCCGCGTAAGCCTGCATCAAACCGTATTCGATGCCGTTGTGTACCATCTTCACAAAATGCCCCGCTCCCACGGGCCCGACGTGCGCCCAACCTCGATGCCCGGCTGGAGCGAGACTCTCAAACACGGGCCGAAGCCGATCGACGGCCTGCTTCGAACCGCCGATCATCAGGCAGTAACCTTCGCGCAGACCCCAAACACCCCCGCTCGTTCCGGCATCAACAAAGTGAATGCCCTTCGGCTCAAGAGCCGAGGCGCGCCGAACGGAGTCTTTGTAGTTTGAGTTTCCGCCGTCGATGATGATGTCATCCCTCTGCACGAGTGACAACAGCGCGTTCAGTGTAGCTTCCACCGGTGGACCAGCCGGAACCATCAGCCAAACTGCTCGCGGCGTCCGCAGTTCATCAACAAGCGCTTTCATCGACGCAGCGCCGAACGCGCCGGACGCCGCCGCTCGAGCCACCGCCGCAGAATCGAGGTCGTGTACCACGACGCGATGACCGGCCTGAAGCAATCGTTCCGTCATGTTTGCGCCCATACGGCCCAGGCCGATCATACCAAGCTCCATGAAAGTCTCCTTGGCGGCTACACCGCTGCTACAGTTGCGGAGTATAGCTCGACATGGCAAATGTCGCTCCTCGCATGAAGGGTTGACCTCATAATGGATTCATGCTCAGGCAGAAATGGGGCTCGATAGTATGCCCCTCGTGCGGAAATCTGGTCGGTGTCAATGACCAGCAGTGTTTAACGTGCGGGCGTTGGAACCCCGGTTTGTGGGGCTTCGCTCCTTTGTTGAATCGGCTTGGCCGAGATCTCGGATTTACGCGGTTTGTCATGGGAGGTTGCATTTCGCTATATGCCCTCATGCTGATTGCAGACCCGAATGCCATCAATACCGGCAGGGCTTTGAATTTCCTATCGCCGAGCATGCGCGTGCTGTTCTTATTTGGCGAGAGCGGAGCGATTCCGGTGTTCGCGGCGGGCCGATGGTGGACGGTCATCACAGCGGGCTGGTTGCATGCAGGCCTGCTGCACATTTTTTTCAATATGATGTGGATTCGCCAGCTGGCGCCGCCCACATCTGAGATGTATGGTCCGAGCCGCATGGTGATTATCTATACGATTGCCGGAATCACAGGATTTACCGCGAGTACAATGGCCGGCGCTTTCTTGCCAGTCTTGGGAGGCGCAGGATTCACTGTGGGCGCGTCCGCACCCATATTCGGCCTGCTGGCGGCGCTCGTTTATTACGGCAGGCGGACGGGCAGCAGCATGGTCGGAGACCAGGCAAAGTCCTGGGCGGTGACCCTGTTCGTGTTTGGATTCATCATGCCCGGCATTGATAATTGGGCACACCTGGGTGGATTTGCGGGTGGATACATCACGTCCCGATTCTTGGATCCTTTACGGCCGGAACGTCTGGACCACTTGATCGTGGCCTTAGTATGTCTAGCGGTGACAGGGATCGCCCTTGTGTTCTCGATTGTGCACGGGCTGGGATTTCTTCGGGGCTAGGGACTGCTGGGTCAGGCCGGCCGGCGCTGAAGACTACGACCCACTCCCACGCCCTGAACTTGAGCTTCCTTGACAGTAATCGTTTGGTTGCGCATTCGCTTTCCGTTCAGCACGGAGATGGCTTCCTGGATTTGCGAATCATCCTTCAATTCGACGTAGCCGAACGCCGGCGACACGCCCGCAACCAGATCGCGGACAATGCGGATCGATCGCGTGTTGATGCCACGCGATTCCACCCATTCCTGCAACTCACGATCGGAGCAGTTGTAGGGGATGTTGACCAAAAACAACTTGGACATCGTATTGCCTCTAACGCGCAGGCAGAGGCCACCCGCGATTGGTCTTCTCGACTTAAGCGGCTTCCGCCCTTCTAGGACCCTGTTTTCTAATCTTCCAGTGCTGGAAGCGATAGACATGACCACACTGAGGGCAGTTCCATGCCCCTGTTTGCGGATCGGCATCGCGCTCGTGAGTCATCTCAACAACTAAGTGGCAGTGCAGGCACATTGTGGGTTTGCTGTAGACGAATTGATCTTGCACAATCTTGCGCACGACTCGACCCCCTTGTTTGATTTAGTCTTACCATAGCAATTCGACTGCCGGGAATAGACGCTTGCGGAATCAATAACAAGATAACGTTTCCATTGGACGGGCAGCGCGCGATCAGGTAGAAATTCCTATTCGAGGTGAAAAATGACCGACCTGGAATTGCTTTCACGAAGGCTATCCAAGACGGAACTCCAGCTCCGCTGGATGAAGCGCGGGGCGATCTTGTTGGGTTTCCTGGTCACCGCTGGAACCGCAATGGCCCAGCTGGAGCCGGAACTTGACCCTTTCCGGTTGCTGCGAAGCAGGCCCGATCAACGGGTGACGCAACAAGCACCGGCCGAGACGGAAGTGCGGTCGCACCATTTCGTGCTCGTTGATGACAAAGGCAAAGACCGAGCTTCCCTCGTTGCCGACGGTGCTGGATCGGTATTCCTCGTCATGTTTGACGCCGCGGGAAAGACCCGCGCGAATCTCTCGGTGAGCAATGATGGCCCGAGTCTTGTGTTCTACGATCTGTCCGGGCAGCAGCGTACCATCATCGGCAGCACCACGCTCGTGGGTTCCCACGTCAACGAAAATGGAATGGCGGAGAAGGCGCCCGCGTCGTCCGTTGTGTTGTTCGATAAAGCGGGAAAGCTGTTGTGGCGGCAGCCGTAATTTCAGGACGGAGGAAAAATTCTGAAGATCCGTTCTAACCTCGACAAATGCCCCAGAATTTTTCCTCCGTCCTGAAATTACGAAGCATGGATCACATGTCATCTTGTCAGGTGCCGGTACTTGATCCGGTGTGGCTGATCTGCCGCCGTGCCGAGTCGGGCCCTGCGATCCGCTTCGTAGTCGGAATAATTCCCTTCAAACCAAACGACGCGACTGTCACCTTCAAAAGCAAGGATGTGCGTTGCAACCCGATCCAGAAACCATCGGTCATGGCTGATAACCACAGCACAGCCCGCAAAATTCTCTAGCGCTTCTTCCAACGCGCGGAGCGTATTCACGTCGAGGTCATTGGTCGGCTCGTCCAACAGGAGGACGTTAGCGCCTTCCTTCAGCATTCTTGCAAGGTGCACACGATTCCTCTCTCCGCCGGACAAGTTGCCGACTCTCTTCTGCTGATCGCTTCCCGAAAAATTAAAGCGGGCCACGTACGCGCGCGACGGCACTTCGCGCGAGCCAAGCTGGACCGTGTCGAGTCCGCCTGAGATCTCTTCCCAAACGGTTTTGTGTGCATCGAGCACATCACGGCTTTGATCGACATAGGCCAGCGTCACCGTCTCTCCCAAACGGATTGACCCTGCGTCCGGTTTTTCCTGGGCGGTGATCAATCGGAACAATGTGGTCTTGCCCGCGCCGTTCGGTCCGATAACTCCAACGATGCCGCCCGGCGGCAATCGAAAATTCAAATCTTCGAAGAGCAATCTATCTCCGTATGCTTTCTTCAGGCTCTGCGCTTCGATGACGACCTGCCCAAGCCGTGGCCCAGGCGGAATGTAGACCTCCAGGTCCTGACCGCGCTTCTCGTTTTCGTTGCTGAGCAACGCTTCATAAGAGTTGATGCGCGCCTTGCCTTTGGCGTGCCGTCCTTTTGGCGACATCCGAATCCACTCTAATTCGCGCTGCAGTGTCCTTTGCCGCTGCGTTTCAGTTTTCTCCTCTTGCTCCAGCCGTAATTTTTTCTGTTCGAGCCACGACGAGTAATTTCCTTGCCACGGAATTCCCTGTCCGCGATCCAGCTCTAAAATCCAACCCGCTACGTTATCCAGAAAATACCTATCATGCGTGACGGCAATAACTGTGCCTTCGTAGCGTTGAATGTGCTGCTCGAGCCAGGCAACAGATTCCGCGTCCAGGTGGTTCGTCGGTTCGTCGAGAAGAAGAATATCCGGCTTCTGAAGCAAAAGCCGGCACAGCGCCACACGGCGATTCTCTCCACCTGAGAGCACGCTAGCTGCGGTGTCTGGCGGTGGGCAGCGCAGCGCGTCCATGGCCATTTCGAGCCGGGAGTCCAGGTCCCAGGCTTGGGTGGTATCAAGTTTCTCTT
>QHXA01000898.1:2827-3818 GCA_003222755.1 Acidobacteriota bacterium | reverse complement strand
ATGGATTGGAGACGGCCCTGGACAGGAGACGAAACACTGGCCGTAGAAAGCAGGAATTGCTGGCGGCGGCTAGTTCTCGCTAGGCTTTTCCGCGTGGTCGATCACAATCACTTCGACTTGGTCTCTGGACGATTCTAGTTTCAGTCCAAGTTGCTCTTGAAGAGCGGTAAAGAGCGAAGGCCCTGAGGAGTCGGATGGCAGAGCAGCAGCAGTAGGTCCGCCCACAGTCGAATCACTTTCAGGAGCAAACTGCAAATGAATATCAAAAAGGCCCTGGAGGCCGGTTTTTTCAAGGATTGGGCGATCTACTTGAACCTGCAACGCACTCGCCAACTGCGCCATTACGATTGCGGTTGCTGCCAGTGTCGCGCCCGAACTACCGACAGCCATTCTTGCTGCGCCGCGTGGTGGGTCGGACGGGTTGGAGGGTTGCGGTCCAGCACCAGGTACGGGCGCAGATTGATCCTCTCTTCACCACGATGAGGTTATATACGGGCATCTCGCGAGTGTCGCGATGGATCTTCAGTTGAAACCTGTCCTGCAATAACGAGCGCACCATAAGCTGCATCTGTTCCAATGGGAATGGTCGACTATCACCGTCCGGCTTAGCCTCAACATCGAAATGATCTGTATCAACCCAAGCTGGCCCTCCAACCAACTGATTATTCATAAAGTCTGTTGTGCGAGATCGGTACGCATACCGGACCAGGCCCTTTAGGGTCACGTTCGTCGCGACAAAGCGGCCAGCCGCTACACCGATGGAACTATTTCTCGGTCCTCCTGCCTTGCTCGGTTTCACTGAGACAATTTCAAATGATGGGTTCAGTGCCGTCTGTGATAAGAGCGGGGCCACCGCTATGGCAATAACGAACAAGGCCAACGTAATCCATTTCGTGCTGTGCCGCATTCTTCCTCCCTGATCAATTCAATTTGATTTCCATCTTTACGACACCGCAGCTCTTACTTCAGTTCACATTCAATTCTCCGAAGG
>QHXA01000898.1:0-2767 GCA_003222755.1 Acidobacteriota bacterium | reverse complement strand
GCCATTTAGCATACTGGTTAACTTCGATACAGGGACGGCGCTTCCCGTTAGTGTCATGGTTAGCCCGGTAAGTGATGGCGTTGGTATCAGTTTCTTCGTGCCGCGTGGCAGCGCGATGGAATTGTCAAATATGAGAGGAGACTGCCCATTCAAATTCGGAACTGTCTGATCCGACGAGAACTTCATCTTCATTCCATTCTTTGCGACGAGGAGGTTGTACACCGGCATTTCTCGGATCTCTGATGCGACTTCATCTAAAACCGATCTTCGAGAAGTGCCTGGAGCATAAAGAGCACCTGCTCGGCTGGCAGCGATCGCACGTTCGCGCCTAATTTTGCTTGAATGTCGAAGCGATCAGGACCATCTAACCAATCCGGGCCACCAATAATTTGATAACTCTGAAGCACTTGATGTGACGAATAGGCATACCGAATCAGCATACGAAGGGTTGCATTGGTAGCGACAAAAAGATCCCCGCGAGTGTCTATCATTAGGCCAATAGCGTCCGTCCTGTTTACCTTGATCGACGCCACTTCAAAGGATGCCTTCCTTGCTGACGGCGCTTGTGCTCGGAGCGGAAGCAAAGTCATGACAATCGTAGCCAGTTCAAATATCAGCGTGATGGCGAGGCGTCCCATACATTTCTTCACGAAGACAGTGATACAAGTGTGACTCCGAAGTGCGCGTGCGGGAAAGTGAAAATAAGCGGCCCGCGCGGTGCGCCCGCTTTCAATTTGCTACGATACATCCGTGACTGACTGCTTAATCATTGGACTCCACCACGTACAACTTGCAATGCCTATCGGCGGTGAAGAAGCGGCCAGACATTTTTATTCCGGCCTGTTGGGTATTCCTGAAGTGCCAAAGCCGACTGATCTAGCCAAGCGTGGTGGCGTATGGTTCGAGACGCGAGACGGGCGACGTAAGAATCCATCTCGGCGTGCAGCCTGATTTCCGGCCAGCGCGAAAAGCGCATCCAGGACTACTTGTGCGAGACTTGCGGTCGCTGCCAGAGGGGTTGGTCAACGCTGGTTAACGAAGTTACGAATGGGGAGCCGCTCGATCACTATCAGCACTTCTACGTGAATGACCCCTTCGGCAATCGCTTGGAATTGCTCGAAGCCACAAGTCTGTAATGAAAGCCAGGATCAGCGAGGGTTGTGCCGTGACAGATACCTGCTGTACAACAGGAATCCAATCGAGACCGAGTCGTCCACGACAAGAGATTCAATCACCTCTGATCAAATTATTTTCTGCCGAAAGGGAGATCGCTCGACTGGAGGATTCACTTTCGTAATTCAGATGCGGCCCGAGCAGCCTACATGTCGTTCGCGAAACTACGGGTCTCGAGCTTGGATTCCAGATTCATACGTTTCCGCAACCGGCGATCAACGGTCGCCGCCATCTCCCACGTCTGCCGGGCGGGCACATGCAGTCTTTGTCTCGCCGAAAAAGGCTCGAGGAGCCCGCGCCGAACCGACCTTTCTTTGGTGGTGTTCGCGGCACCAACCAATAGTTCATGCGGCAGGTGCTTCTGATGAAATCGCCGCAGTGTTTCGCCAAAGGCCGAATCACGAAACGCGTGGATATATACGTTCGAGTCGATCAGATGAATCATTAAGAGAAGCGATCGGTGAACCCGCCCGCGCCGATCAGGGTATCGAAACCCTTGTCCAGTTCACGCTGGAACGCTTCAAGATCAGCTACTGCGTCCAACGCTCGATGAATTGCTTCTGTTTCGGTCGACGCACGGAATATACGCTTGGCCCGGTCAATCTTTAATTGATCCAAGAGAAGGTTCTTACGCCGGATACGATGGGCTGTTGTGGAGTCCCGACTCTTGCGGCTCACCCTTGCCTTACTCATTGACTATTCCTCATCTGTATACTTTAGCATTTTGTCTGTATGGAGGAAGAAAACGGTTCGTGTCGCAGCGGCTGGATCTTTGGCATGACAGATTCCTTGACAATTGCCGGCAGCGAGGATAGTTTTCGCTTATTCTTGAATCACATCACACTACTTGAAGCGTAAATTCCCTTTCTGGGGACGGGGGGCTGCTTTTTCGTCCATTCTGTGACTTTTGCGGAGGTAAATAATGAGAAACAGATTACTTGTTTTTTCGTTTGTACTCGTGGCCGCAGCCGCGTTATCAGCTACGATCGTATACGGCGCCGATATGTTTTCGGGAACGTGGAAAGTGAATCTCGCCAAATCAAAATACAGCCCTGGGCCGCCACCCAAAAGCAACATGCAAAAGATCGAACCGGTTGAAGGCGGGATGAGGGTCGTCACGGATGGCGAGAACTCCGAAGGTAAGAAGACGCATAACGATTACACGGTTAAGTTCGACGGCAAGGACTATCCAGAGCACCCGATGCTCGATGGAAAGCCTAATCTAAACGGGGCCGACACGATTTCGGTGAAGAAAATCGACGATAACACCTACGAGGCCACGACGAAACAAAAGGGCAAGGTGCTCACAGTTACGAAGAACGTAGTTTCCAAAGACGGCAAAACGCGAACCGCCACGGCTACCGGAAAGAATGCTCAGGGTCAAACCGTAAACAATACCGTCGTCTGGGAGAAGCAGTAACAACAAGTAACGTCCAACGATGACGCGCTCTTTCGAGCGCGTCATTCGGGCAGGCCCCGGTTATCCTCGACGCCAATTTGGTTCCGCCTTACTCTGCCTGCGACAAGTAATTCGTTTAAACGTGACTACCTAGTGCGGCCTTTGTCTTGGCTATCCTCTCTTTACGCTGCTCTT
>QHXA01000895.1:1286-2496 GCA_003222755.1 Acidobacteriota bacterium | reverse complement strand
TCCGGGTCCAGGACATGGAAACCGAAGTTGCCTCCTTGTTCATCAATCGGAGTAGCTCCTCGCGTTTTGAGATCCGCAGTCACGGAGTCCTTGTTGAAGTTGTCGACTCCGATCGCGAAATGGTCCACTTTGCCCGGTGGATTACCTGGCCGCAAGACGAGAAAGTCTTTTCCAAACATGAGCTGGTTGTTTCCGTCGCGTTTGTTTACAGTGCAACCGAAAACGCGCTGGTAGAAATCGGTCGAACGTTGCAGATTGCTGACGTACAGAGAGACATGATTGATACTGTTGCCTTGGAATCCAGCAGCCTCCGCCGTGCCGGCGCCCGCCGCCAGCAACGCCAATCCTTGAATCAATGCTCGGCGTGACATTTTCCCGTTCTCGTACGCTTCCAATAGTCTCGAGATCGTACCCTTCATAAAATCCTCCTTCTGATGATTTAGAATTCGAACTTCAACGCAAATTGCATGATACGCGGTTCGTTTCGCTGCGCAACGAATCGGCCAAAATCTGCGCTGCTCAGGTTCTTTCGCTCGTTTGCCAGATTCTCCATGACCGCATGATTGAACACATTGAAGAACTCCGAGCGGAACTGCAGCTTGGGGCGCTCGGTAACGCGAAAGTTCTTGTACATCGAGAAATTCATGTTCCAGAAGCCTGGATTTCGAAACGCATTGCGTCCGGTGCCGCCAGGACTGCCAGCGGCGGGAAAACTGAATTGAGCGCGCTGCTCTTCGGTTACGAGGATCCGCCGTCCCTGCGAATCCGTCGTCGGCCGGATCGAACTCGCGTTCCCGATGAAATCCGCGGTGGAGTTGCCTTCAGCAGCGAGAGGTGTATAGGCCAATGTTCGGCGGCCAGAGGTAATGGTCAATGGGTTCCCCGTTGCTGCATCGAAAAGACCATTGATCTGCCAACCTCCAATAATCTGGTTTAGAGTGCGGCCGATATTGTTCGCCCACGTCCTACCCTGACCGAACGGCAGGTCGTATACGAAACTTCCGCGCACGATATGCGTCGCATCGAAGTCAGCAGGTCCTTTTTCGAGTTTGCGATTCTGAATGTCGCGAACCGCACCAATGCCGTCGCCACGTCCGGAGAAATCATCAAGGGCGCGGCTGTACGTCCACGAACCTTGTAGCGTGAACGTGTTGGTTCGATGGACGACTTGGGTCTGCAGCGAATGATAGTTCGAATCGGAACAGGTACA
>QHXA01000895.1:607-1166 GCA_003222755.1 Acidobacteriota bacterium | reverse complement strand
ATTCTGCGACGACGGAATCGTGCCGCCGTTCAGTGTTGCGACAATGCCCACAGGGCGGCTGCCCGGAATTGCCGCATTGTAGTTCGCACCGGTACTCGCTCCGACTGCTGTTGCAAGCTCCAGGTCTTTTTGCGCGATGAGGAAGGACTGAAGAAAGCCATTGTTTCGGATCTCGGTCTGGTTGATGTTGTAATCCCGATAGAGCTTGGTTCCTTTGTTACCCACGTAAGCCACTTCGACTACCGTGTCTTTGATCACTTCCCGTTGTATAGATAACATCCACTGCTGAACATACGGCGTTCTGAAGTTGTGGTCGAAGAGCACTGGACGCCCGGCGCGCTCATTTGGTGCGGTCGTACTGAACGTCGTTGGGGCGGCGAGCGCGCTGGTAAAGGTGGCCACACGGCCCGCGGTGCGAATGTCTCCGGAATTCAGCAAAGTGGCGTCGAAGGATCCTCCCGGAGTGGTCTGATCGGTGTCGCTGATGATGGAACTGGTCACGCGGTCATAGGAAATGCGGTAGCTGCTTCGGATCGACATCTTACCGTCACCTTTGGGG
>QHXA01000895.1:0-565 GCA_003222755.1 Acidobacteriota bacterium | reverse complement strand
ACCGGGCGTTCCCGCCTTTTCCAACATTATTAAAGGACAGCGTTCCAGAATGGTTGAAGAAGTCCCGGTCGTTTGGAACGAACATAATGCCGTTCACTTCAAAGGGCGGAGCACGATACTCCCAACGAACACCGTAGTTGACTGTAAGACCCTGGCGTACTTTCCAATCGTCCTGAAAGAACGTGTCGTACTCACGCATCCGATGTCCGCGCAGATAAGGGCTTCCGGTTGGAAGGTAGCGCTCGCCATTGCTGAAAAACGTCTGATCGGCGCGTCCATAGATTCCCAAAATATCCATCATCAGACTGCGTAGCGTGTTGACGTTGTTTGATTCCAGAACAGAGGCTGCCGGCTGGTTCGGAATGTTCAAAAGGTATCCAAGTGTGCGGCTCATGTTGAGCCGCGGGTAGATGTTGTATGTTCCGGAATTACGATACTGATTGAATTGATAGAAGCGGAAATCGATTCCAGTCTTCAAAGTGTGCGCTCCGAACACGGGCGTCACGTTGTCCCGGAGTTCGATATGCGGTGCAACGCGGCCACTCCCTGCGAAGTCGTTAATCGG
>QHXA01000894.1 GCA_003222755.1 Acidobacteriota bacterium | reverse complement strand
GATTCCGCTGCCGGTAAAACAGAAGGCGTTCGAACCGGTTCCTTTGACGCAACGCTCGCAGACACTGAGGGGACACGATGTGGATTACACGACTCCATACGTTCAGACATTCACGTTCGGTGCAACCCGGTCGCTCTACCGGGATCTGACAAACGCGTTCGCAGACTATAGTCTCGAAACGAACCACCGTGCGCATAGCTATCACTAGACACCGAAAGCAAGTCGGCGGAATCGGGAGCGGGCGCGGGGTTATAGGCGAAAATGATTGACAGGGGCAGCCAGGCAACGACGTTGAATGGCTCCCATTGGGAAGGATGTGACTTGCTCTGATTCTACCCGCCCGGATCAACGCTGTTTTGACGTGTCGCACAGACGCCGGCTGTCGGCTGTATACACTAATGGCGGATAACCCGCCGCATGGCGTTACCGAAAGAGCTGCCGGTACGTAGTTGCACATGAACTTCCGTGTTCTGATTTGAAATCAGGTGTACATCGCGGACCTCTGGAAGATATCGAGGATGGCTCGCACGCACGCGATATTGACCTTCACCCAACCAGCAGTGTGCTTCACCGGACGAGTTCGGCTTCAGCGTCGTAATAAGGACATCCATCGGCGTCAGGATCTCGATCGTCGCGTCAGAAACGGCCTTCTCTGTCTTGGCGTCCTGCACAATCGCCACAAGTTTGCCTTTATCGGGAGCGGGTTTGAAGAAGGCGACGAAAGCACCTGTGATCGATAACATGCCCGCTGCAAGACCGACCAAGGTCTGAATCCTTGAAAGAGAGACCCTCAGCCGAGGAAACCGTAAGATCCTGAAATTTATGTTCATATTTGTTACCTGCAGGTGCGAATTCAATTGGGAGTTGAGGAGATCACACTGACTCAAAGATAAAACCCAACATAGGCATTGCCAATCCATCTCGTTCATGGAGCTGTGTCGTGGAGGACTCATTAACCGGACAGGCGGGCAGGCCGACGTAAGTCTGCAAACAGTAGCGTTGCGTTTTCTTTTCCTCTTCTTCCCTCATGGCTATCCCAGCCTCCTTTAAACCACGGGGACACAGGGGAAACCAAGGTAAAGTCTGCAGAGATGGCATCCGCGAGAGCCCCCTAAACGGATTGGCAAAAAAACTTTCGGATAGCCCTGGAATTTTCCCAACTCCCTTCGGTATATGTCAGGGGAAAAGAGGCGCGCCGGTCGCATGAAGAGCGAACAGATTCGCCGATAAACCCCCTCAGATACGCGCAGGGAATTTGTAACGACGACAAGCTTTCGCCACCGCAACAAAGCACTCGCACGTATGCCGCTATTGGTGTGCCCGAGCAGACGGTCGATCACTGGCTGAATCCGGCCGCGTTTGCCTCACCGGCGCCAGGCAAATACGGGAATGCCGGCCGGTTCAATCTGAAGGGCCCGGGAGTGTTTCAGCTCGATATGGCATTGTCGCGCACCTTTGTAATTCGCGAGGGAAAGCTGCAGTTACGTGTTGAAGCGTTCAATCTTCCGAATCATCCCGAGTACACCCGTGGCTACTCTCAACAGCGGAAGCTTCGGACAGATTCTGAGCGACATTAGTGGCACGAGCGGCCTGACAGCGGGAGATTCGAGGGTTCTCCAGTTCGCACTCAAGTGGATCTTTTGATCGGCGCGCGCCGCAGAAACGCGTGTCTACAGTTCCACTCTTGCGGTACTGTCACCGATACTGTCGACGTGGACGTCGAGCTTATCCAACATCGTCAGGAACAAGTTGGTCATCGGCGTATCCGTTGTATAGCGGATATGCCGGCCACCCTTTATCTGCCCGGACGCTCCACCCGCGATCAGGACAGGAAGATTGTTGGTCAAATGCATGTTTCCGTCGCTGAGCGGGCTGCCATAAAGGATCATCGAATGATCCAGCAATGATCCATCGCCGTCGGGCGTCGACTTCAACCGCTCCAGCAGGTGTGCGAAGCGCTGAATGTGAAAAGTGTTAATCTGAGTGCACTTTGCAATCTTCCCGAGGTCACCCTGGTGGTGAGTCACTGCGTGGTAGGGATCGGCAAAACCGATCTCGGGGTAGCTTTCGCTGCTCATTTCGTGGCCGACCATAAAGCTGCTGACACGCGTCAGGTCCGCCTGAAATGCGAGGACCTGTAGGTCGAACATCAAATTGATGTGCTCAGTGAAGGTCGCCGGAATACTGTTGGGCCGCTCCACCTTCGGCAGCGGTGCCGCAGACTGTAGCTCGGTCAATTGAATGCGCCGCTCCACATCACGGATGGCTTCGAGATATTGATTCACTTTTGTTCGATCGCTGGGACCCAGCCGCGAGAGCAGTCGGCTCGTCTCGCCGATCATGAAATCGAGAATGCTGTGGTTGTCCTCTATAGAACGGCGCTGCTCTGCTGAATCCGTACTCTCACTGTCACCAAACAAACGTTCAAATACTCTTCGCGGCTGATTCTCCATTGGCAGAGGTGTCGCGGCATTGCGCCAACTGAACGTATTGGAGTACGCGCAACTATAGCCGCCGATGCAGCCACCGAGAACTTCCGCTGATTCGATACCAAGCTCGAGCGATGCGAGTTGTGTTTTCTTCCCGAGTTCCTTAGCAGTCAGCTGGTCCATCGAAACACCAGCGCGGATATCGACACCGGCCGTTGCTTTCGGGTGGACGCCCGTCAGGTAGGTTGCGCATGCGCGGGGATGATCTCCCGCAGCTTCACCGGGCAGCTGGCGAGCTTCTTTATGCGTGAATCCGGTCGCCGTCTATACGCTCGGTGGGCCAGCGCGGAAAGAATATTCCGGGCACACGAATCTTCATTGGCCGAACGTGGCTGACATATAAAAGTCTTATTGCGGCTTGGCGTCTCGCCGGCACCTGTTGCTTTGTAGGGCCCATTGATTGTGACACTGCTAATGGAGCTGATCTGCTGCCTGCCGGCCTGCTCCGGCACCGCGTAAGAATGTCCGCCGAGGGATGGCCTTTTTCGTGATGATCATGGTGTTACGGACCTCCTCATTTCAAACGGCACACTTCGGACTATTCCCAGAATCAAAGACGACCACCGGTAGTCGTTTCGGGCGGCTTCTCTCGTGATCGTCCGAATGGCCGGAGCATCGAAGTATTCCGCTCCTCGGCCAAGCGCATATGTTAGAAGTTTTTCGGCAACATTACCGGCAAATTGCTCGCGCTGGCTCAACAGAATTTTTCGAAGCTCGGCAGGGCCTTCGAACTTCGTACCATCCGGAAGAACGCCTGAGGAATCGATAGCAGTGCCATCGGCAGCATTCTTGGTGCGAAATCTTCCGATTGCATCAAAGTTTTCGAGCGCAAAACCCATCGGGTCCATGCGTGCGTGGCAACTCGCACACACGGGGTTGGCACGGTGCTGCTCCATCCGTCCGCGCATCGAGAGAACTTTGCTCTGCTTGTCTTCCTTCAGCGATGGAACATTGTCGGGCGGCGGCGGTGGGGGCGCACCCAGAAGATTTTCCAGTAACCATTTGCCGCGTAGAGTCGGAGAGGTGCGGGTCGGGTACGAGGTGACGGTCAGGATGCTCGCTTGTCCTAACAATCCTCGCCGTGCCGGGTCTGTCACAACGACACGCCGGAAGTCGCTGCCGTAAATGCCCGGAATCCGGTAATGCCGCGCCAATCGCTCGTTGACGAATGTGTAGTCGGCATCCAGCAAATCCAACACGCTCCGATCTTCGCGCAGCATGCTTTCGAAGAAAAGCTCTGTCTCTTTCAGCATTGCTTGACGCAGGTTTTCGTCGAATTCTGGAAATTCTGCTGGATCCGGCAGGACCGTGCGCATGTTACGCAAATACAGCCATTGCCCGGCAAAATTGTCGACGAGCGCCTTCGAGCGTCGATCAGTCAGCATTCGATGTACCTGCTGCTCCAATACTGCTGCGTCTTGTAGCTTGCCCGTTTCCGCTAAAGTTAAAAGAGCCTCGTCAGGTATGCTGCTCCACAAAAAGAACGACAACCG
>QHXA01000211.1 GCA_003222755.1 Acidobacteriota bacterium | reverse complement strand
TTTTGAAGATCGTTACACAGGCGAACCCTAAGAATGCTGAAGCGTTCGTCGCCTGGGGCGATTTGCTCGCGGAAAAGTACAACGAGCCCGAAGCCATCGCGAGTTATCAGGACGCGCTGAAAATCGACGCGAACATGCCTGAGGCACATCTCGGTCTGGCTAAATCGCTCGCATTGAGCCAACCGGAACGAGCCGTAGCCGCGCTCGAAAAGGCAATGGCGACGAATCCGAATTTTCTCGAAGGCCATCTTGTCGCCGCGGAACAGAACATCGATTCAGAGCAGTACGAGAAGGCGCAACAAGAGATTAGCAAAGCGCTCGAAGTCAATCCGAAGTCCAGTGAGGCTATCAGTCTGCTGGCATCCATCAGCTTCTTCCGCAACAACACGGATGACTTCAACAAGTACGTTCGTCAAGTCCTCCAAACGAATCCTTTTTATAGCAACCTCTATGACATTCTGGCGGAAAACTCCGTAAGGCTCCGCCTTTACAAGGAAGCTGTCGGCTTTGCACGTGAGGCGCTGAAGATCAATCCCAAAGACTGGAATGCGATGAGCGTTCTCGGTGTAAATCTGATGCGCATTGGCGAGGAAGAAGAAGGCAAGGCCGCGCTGGAAAAAGCATATCAAGGCGACCCATTCAACGTTTGGAGCGTGAATACGCTTACGCTGCTGGACAGCTTCGAACACTTCACCCGGTTCGATACAACGCATTTCAAAGTAAAGCTGCACGAAAAGGAAGTCGCCGTGTTGCGGCCCTACGTTGCGGAGCTTCTGGAGAAGGCTTACGATACGCTGACCCAGAAGTACGGTTTCAAGCCTGAGGGTCCGATCAATTTCGAGATGTATCCGGACCATGCCGACTTCGCGGTCCGAACGCTAGGCCTGCCGGGCATCGGCGCGCTTGGGGTTTGTTTTGGAAAACTCTTTGTGATGGATTCGCCCTCGGCCCGAAAGCCTGATGCCTTCAATTGGGGCAGTACGCTCTGGCATGAGTTCACGCATGTCATCACACTCCAGATAACGGATCACAAGGTCCCGCGGTGGTTTTCCGAGGGCCTTTCCGTATACGAGGAACGCAAAGGATTTCCGGGGTGGGGCGACGATCTGAAGTTGGAATACCTGAGTGCTATCAAAGCCAAGAAGCTTCTTCCCACGGCAGAGCTCAACGATGGCTTTATCCGCCCCAAATATGAGCAGCAGGTTCTGGTTTCTTACTATCAGGCATCACTCATCTGCGATTACATCGATCAGAAGTTCGGGTTTCCGGCGATCAAGAAGATGCTCGAGCTTTACAAAAAGGGCAAGAGCACCGCGGACGTATTCAAGGAAGCGCTGGGCTTAACGCTCGAGCAGTTCGACACAGAGTTCTTCAAATCCGTGGACGACAAAGTGAAGGACCTCGAAGTCAAATCGTTCACTCAACTCATGAGCTCGGGCGAGGAAGCATTGGCGAAGGGCGATACAGACAAAGCCATCGAGATCCTCACGAAATCCGTCGAGATGTATCCGGAATATACCGATGAGCACAATGCCTACGAACCGCTCGCGGAGGCATATCTGAAGAAAGGCAACAAGAAAGCCGCCATCGATACGTTGAAGAAGTTCATGACGTATTCCGAAACGGGATATAAAGCTAGCCTTAAGCTGTCGGAGCTTCTTCTGGAAGCCGGCGATGCGGCCGGCGCGCGCCAGGCCCTGGAAGCCGCAATGTATATCCGTCCGCTGGATATGGAAGAGCATCAAAGGCTCGGCGATCTTTTATTGAACCAAAAACAATATGCGCCCGCCGCGCGAGAGTTTGAGGCGCTGCTTGCGTTGAATACACCGGATAAAGCCGGCGCTTATTACAGACTTGCGGAAGCGAATTTCGGACAAGGTAATCGCGAAGGTGCGCGAACGAATATCCGGAAAGCCTTGGAGATTGCGCCATCATATGAACCTGCACAGGAATTGTTATTAAAAATAGTCAAGTGAGGTAATTCGTGGAACTCAGTGTTGAACAAAAGAAGGAACTTGAAACTGTCGAGCGGTTTCATACGGAATTAAAAAGAATCGATCATGAGGTTCGAAAGATCATCGTCGGACAGAAGGACTGCGTTGATCAGGTAATGATCTCTCTGCTGACCGGCGGCCACTCCATCATCACGGGCGTACCCGGCCTGGCGAAGACGTTGCTGAGTGCCACCGTGGCGCAGGTTCTTCATCTCGATTTCAAACGTATCCAGTTCACACCGGACTTGATGCCGGCCGATATTACGGGAACGGAAATTATCGAAGAAGATCGCGCCACCGGCAAACGTACTCGGGTCTTTGTAAAAGGACCAATTTTCTCGAATATCATTCTTGCCGACGAGATCAACCGTACTCCTCCAAAGACGCAGTCGGCTCTTCTGGAAGCGATGCAGGAAGGATCGGTGTCGATCGAAGGCAACACCTATATCCTGGAAAAGCCGTTCTACGTCCTCGCCACTCAGAACCCCATCGAACTCGAAGGAACGTACCCGCTGCCGGAAGCCCAACTCGACCGGTTCATGTTCAACATCGTGATCGACTATCTCTCCGAAGACGACGAGCTCCAGGTGGTCAGCCAAACGACCACGCTCCGCCAGGTGCAATTCGAAAAGACGATCAGCGGCGTCGAGATCCTCGAATTCCAGCGATTAGTTCGCAAAATGCCCGTGGCGGAAGAAGTGATGCGATACGCCGTGCAGCTTGCGCGCACGAGCCGTCCCAGCGGCGCCAATCCGCCGGATTTCGTAAAGCAGTATGTGAATTACGGCGCGAGCTTGCGCGCGGGGCAGTTCCTGATCCTGGGAGCCAAAGCGAGAGCCTTGGTTCATGGGCGGTACCATGTTGCTCTCGAAGATATTCAGACCCTTGCTTATCCTGTGTTCAGGCATCGCATTCTGATCAACTTCCACGCGGAGTCTGAAGGGATTAAATCCGAAGACATCATCAAGAGATTGCTCGAGACCGTGCCTGTTCCAAAATCAGGTCTGAAGGATTGAACGCAGAATTATGAGCAGGGCAGTAGAACAGACGCCCGCGAACCGGTTCATCGATCCGAAGGTTTTGATCAAAATCCAAAACCTGGAACTGGTCGCGCGCACGGTTGTTGAAGGTTTTGTCCAGGGCCTGCATCGCTCGCCATATATGGGGTTCAGCGTGGATTTCGCCTCGTACCGGCAATACCAGCCGGGTGATGAAATCCGGCGCATCGACTGGAACGTTTTTTCCCGGTCCGATCGGCTCTATATCAAGTTATATGAGGGCGAGACGAATACTCGCGTCCTCGTGCTGCTCGATGTGAGCGGTTCGATGAACTACGGTTCGGGCGAGATCAAGAAGATCGACTACGCGCGGATTTTGGCGGCGTGCTTAACGTATTTTGCCCACCACCAGCGCGACGGCGTCGGACTTCTCACGTTCGATACCGATATCCGCGTTCATGTTCCATCCAGCCGGCGGCGCGGGCAACTACTAACGATTCTTTCCGAAATCGATCGAATTCAACCCAGCGAGCAAACGGAATTTCGGAAACCGCTTCGCTTCCTGGCCGAGTACCTGACCCGTCGTGGCCTGATCGTGCTCATCTCCGACTTATATGACGAGCCGGACAATATTATTGCTGGGCTGAAGGCGCTCAGGGCAAAGGGCAACGACATTATCGTTTTTCATATCATGGATAACTTCGAGCTGACGTTTCCGTTCGAAGACATGGCGCAATTCGAAGACATGGAAACGAAGAGAAAGTTGCATGTGATTCCGGAATATCTGCGGAAGCAATATCTCATGATTCTCAATGAACATATGGAGCGCATTCGCAAAGAACTTTCCGGGACTCGGATTGATTATTGTTTGATGGACACGAGCAAGCCCCTCGACATGGGACTCTTTACATATTTGGCGGCTCGCTCGAAGAGCGTGTAATGTATGTCGTTTCTTAATCCATATCTGCTGTTCGGTTCGTTAGCGCTCGCGGTACCGGTGCTGATTCACCTGGTTCGGCGCGAGAAGTCGGAGATCATTCCATTCAGTTCCTTGATGTTTCTCTTGAAGGTGCCCAAGAGATCGATCCGCCAGCAAAAGATCAAAAATCTGCTACTGATGGCGTTGCGGCTCCTGATTCTGGCGTTGCTCGTGGGTGCGTTCGCGCGGCCGTATATGACCCAGCCGGCAAACCCCGTGGCGAATGCGAATTCCAACCGCGGCGTTGTGCTGTTGCTCGATACCTCTTACAGCATGAGGTACGGCAACAACTTCGATAAATTAAAGAGCGAGGCCCAAAGAAGAATCGACTCTTTACGCGCGGGCGACCGCATGGCGCTTATTGCGTTCAACGAGAACGCTTCGCTCGTTTCGCGGCCCACATCCGACAAGAATGCGTTGAAGGCCGCGCTCGACACGGTAGAACCATCCTTTGAAGCCACACGGTTTTACGAGGCATTCGCCTTGGCCGACCGCGTGCTGGGTGAATTTGCCGGGGATCAGAGGCAATTGGTAATTATTTCGGATTTTCAGCGAAACGGGTGGAACCGTTCTAGCCGCGAAAGTGTCATTGCTACTGACGTGAAAACGGAAACCGTTAATCTCGCGGTCAAGGACTGGACAAATGTGGGTATCGACAGCGTGAGCGTCGACCAGACGAGTTTTACCCGCACCTATAGTGGCCGTTTGATTGCCCGTGTGCACAACTACAGCAAAGACAGACCTGTGGAGGTTCCTCTTTCCGTCACGCTCAATGATAAAGAGGTCGGTCGAAAACCGGTGACCGTGTCGGCGAACTCCACCGCTCTGGCCGAGTTCACCGGATTTGATCTGCCGCTCGGTTTCTCCAAAGGCCGGGTTCGCATCGACGCTCAAGATCCGTTGAAAGTGGACAATGAATTTTTGTTCGTCATCGAGCGACGGGAAAAACTCAAAGTCCTGGTCGTCGATGCGGGAAAGCCCAAGCAGAGCTTGTATCTGCGTCAGGCCTACACGTCGACGGCGGAGTTGCCGTTCGAGGTGACGATTGTTACGGGGTCTGCGGTCACTCCCGAAGAGGTCGGCAAGCATGAGGTGGTGATCATCAATGATGTGCCCCGGCTTCCCGACAAAGTTCGCGAGAAAATGGATGAACTAAGAAAAACCGGCCAAGGACAGTTGATCATCCTGGGAGAGAACGCGGAAATCGCGTGGTGGAACACTTATGCAAAGCTGCCGGTGAAAGCGATTCAGCGAATCTTTGTTCCGAAGGATCGAGGCAGACCGTCCGTGTCGTTGACGACCTACGATCAGAATCACAGCATCTTCAAGCCATTCAAGACCAGCACACGAGTGGCTTTGAACTCCGCGCAATTCTTCGCCTATGTGAATGTCGAGGCAAAACCCGGCGCGGCGGTGCTTGCTAAATACGAAGATGGGTCGGCTGTGATCGTGGAATCTGCAAACGCCGATCATGGCTTGCTCGTTTTCAATTCAACGCTGGATAGCCGCTGGAACGATCTGCCGTTGAAACCCTCGTTCCTCCCGCTATTTCACGAGATCGTTCGTTACCTTTCTCGATATAACGAGAGCCGAGGCTGGTATGCCCTGGGTGAAGGAATACCGGTCACGGCGGGACTGGAAAGCGTCGCTGCCGCAGTGATCGATCCGAAGAATGAACGGCAAACCCTGGGAAACCTAACTGCCGGCCAGACCAAGTTCTTCACTCCCTCGCTGCCGGGGTTTCATGAGATCCGGGTCGGTCCGGATACCCGCATGGTCGCAGTGAATCCCCCGGCATCAGAAGGTAATCTCGATAGCATGCCTCCCGAGGACCTTCTGGCGAGCGTCCAGCGCACGCAAGGCGAGTCGCAGCGGGCCGGCATCTTCGGAAACGAGGAAAAAGACGAGTATGCGCGCCGCCAAATGGGCTGGTGGTATCTGTTATTGATTGCTTTCTTGGCGTGTATGGCGGAGATTTATATAGCGAATCGGGCTTATAAGACGACATAGGAGACGTGACATGGCGCCACATGAAGAGTTGCTCCAGAAGATCGGAATCGTAAGAGGCAGATGGAAGGCGTTCGTTTGGCTTCGAGGCTTGGCTTTTGTCTTGGGCGTGACCGTGCTTTCGCTCCTAATTGGTCTCGCGCTGGCGAATTCGACCACCATTTCCGGATGGACGGTTACCGGGTTGCGGTTGGTGCTGCTGGCCGCGGTTGTCGCTGCAGTCATCAAGGCGCTGATCATTCCGTTGCGGCGCACCCCGACCGATACACAACTCGCGCGCTTCGTTGAGGAAAAGAATCTAGGGCTTAAGGACAGTCTCGTCAGCGCCGTCGATGCCATTCAGAAGGCGCGCCCGGAACAGCTCACCTTCGTTCATCTTCTGACTAAAGACGTACTGGCGCGAACGAAGCATGTTCGGTCTGACCGCCGTTTTTGCCATTGCGCTCATTGTCTCTCTTTATGTGGCTTCATTGTTCTTTCCAGTTGGGAGCGCAAAGCTGTTGGCTGGTATTTTTAAGCCGCCCAATGTGGACGCCATTGAATTGAAAGTCACGCCTGGCGACCAAACCATCGCCAAGGGCGACACGATAACGATCCAAGCCGTGGCTGTCGGCTTCGACCCACAGCGCGCGACCGTACATCTCCGGTATTCCAACAGCACCGAGTGGGAAACGTCGACGATGGAAGTCACGCCGCAAAATCAACCCACGTTCCGCCATTTGGTATTCAATCTTCAGGAACAGCTTCACTACTTCGTGGACGCGGCAGGTTATCGATCCCGAGAGTTCACGATCGATGTTGCGGATCTGCCGCGCGTCGAGAAAGTCGATT
>QHXA01000893.1:2870-3234 GCA_003222755.1 Acidobacteriota bacterium | reverse complement strand
ACATTGCGCACCGTCACCGTTACTCCTGGAATCAGCGCTTGCTGCTGATCCATGACCAGACCTTGTATGGTGCCTGTCGTCGACTGGCCCCAAATGGCGGCTGCGCCAACAAATATTCCTAACAGGCTAGCGGAAAGCTTACTCACGCTCATATGCACACCCCCTCCCTAGAGAATTTGATGATGCATCCGTATCCATGAGACTTCCTAGAAATTTTAGTTTGTTCATTTTTACGCACGCCGTAGGCGTGTTAGGAACTTAGCCGGGGGTTAAGCAAGCGGGAGCGAGCGCAACCCCCGGTTGTTTCAAACAAACACAGCCGCACCCTGGAAAGGGTGCGAGGACGTCCTCGCACCCTTTCCAG
>QHXA01000893.1:2003-2810 GCA_003222755.1 Acidobacteriota bacterium | reverse complement strand
GGCTAATTTACGTGCACGCCTCCGGCGTGCGGAACTAATTACCGCGGTGGGCCTGCAGCAGCGGTTCTCGCTTGGACTGCCGGCTGCCGGTCTTCCGAAGCCTCGTCGGGACTTTTTTCGCGCGGTTCCACAGTGGAGCGGATCACCATAAACTTGTTCAGGACATCAAACCAAAAGGGCGCTCCCATGGTTGCCGCAAGCGCCGTCAGCAACCATCCGAGGAATGGGGCCAAACCATTGTTCCAAATTCCTTGCGCTCCTGGCTCACTGCCACGCCTGGGGGCTCCCCATCCTGCGGTCCAACCGATGGGCAGGCTTATGGAAACTTGACGCGCCCCGTGAAATCAGCAATCGCCCATCATGAACCGGCACGATCCTGGCCGATTCAGTCAGCATCGCGTGATTTTCTTTTGACCATTCGGGCCAGGTGGGCTTGCTGCAGCAGGAACTCTTTCAATGGACGCACCGGCGTTCCCCACAACACTTCGCCGCCGCGAACGTGTTTGCCATTCAGGACGCCTCCTTGGCCGCCGATGACGGTGTTATCGTCGAGGCGTGCATGCTCTCCAATTCCGACTTGACCGCCGATCAGGCAATGCGCTCCGAGGCTCGAACTGCCGGAGATCCCGGTCTGCGCGGCAATGATCGTGTGTTCGCCGATCTCGACGTTATGCGCAATTTGAATCAGGTTGTCCAGCTTCACGCCACGCCGGATGACGGTCGTCTCGAGCGAGCCGCGGTCAATGCAAGTATTGGCTCCGATTTCGACGTCATCTTCGATGACGACGCTCCCCACTTGTGGGAATT
>QHXA01000893.1:0-1905 GCA_003222755.1 Acidobacteriota bacterium | reverse complement strand
ATAGATCACAACCCGCGGATATATCGTGCAGTGGTCGCCAATCGTCACACCTCTTCCGATGTAGCATCCGGCTTCGATAATCGTCGAGCTGCCGATAACTGACCCCGACTCGATCACGGCGCAGGCGCCGATCTTCACGTGCTCCCCAATTTTTGTGTCCGGCGCGACTGTTGCGCTCGGATGAATTCCGGCATCATCAACACCGTCTTCTAGCAGCCAGACAGCCGCACGCGCAAAGGCCAGCTTCGGGTTTGAAGCGATAATCAGGGTCTTTGAGGGCCAATCGCCCGATCGGACAATTACACATCCGGCACGGCTCTGAGATCATTGGGGCCGGCATTCTTCAGGCTGGCGACGGACTCCAGGACAACGAGGCCACCACCCCGAAGTTCACCACCGAGAAAATCGGCGATCTCTTGTGCGGTTCGTTTCATGCTCTTCTCCCAAGGTATTCGGCGACGGCGCGGGCGGTCCGGCCACCCTGCTCGATACACGCAGGCACGGATACGCCTTCGAGATAATTGGCGGTTATGAACAATCCGGGTGTCTTTTTCAATTCCTCCTTCACCGCTATAACCCATCCCTCATGACCAACATTGTATTGTGGGATCGCGTGTGGCTGCCGAAACAGCGCCACCGGTTTCGGCATCTCGGACGTGTGTAGCGCGGTCTTGATTTCCGTACAGATGATTTCCCATACGCGTGCGTCGGGCCAATCAATCGCATCCGGTTCAAACATACCGCCCAAGAAGCAGGTCAGCAGTTGTTGCCCTTGTGGTGCTCTATCCGGAAATAGCGCTGAACTGAACAACGATCCCAGCATATGCAATCCCTGATTGCGTGGGGCCAAAAACCCGAAGCCTTGAAGCGGCTGGTTCAAACTATCATCGCCAACGGTAACCGCCGCAGTGACCATGGGCGCGTACTGGATCTTCTTCAGAAGCGCGGCCAATTCCCTCTGGCGGTGCTGCAGAAGGTCTGCCGCGAGATATGCCGGCGCGGCAACAACCGTAACGGGAGTATTTCCGATAGGGGCATCGGCGACGTTATATTGGATGCTCAGTTGTTCGGCCAATCGTTTCGGCAATGCCCCCACACCGTCCGGGAAAGAAAACACCGCGCCTTTCGGTTTTGGACGCGAAGGCCCTGCCGGTTTGCCGCGCCGTCTGAGTGTTGAGAGAAATGCTCGAGTCAAGCTACCGTGTTCGCTCTCCATTTCGACGATTTTCGGAAACACGGCAACCATGCTGAGATTATCGGTTTTCCCCGCGTAGATGCCGGTCAATGCCGGCGCCACTAAACGATCGTGCGCCTGCCGGCCAAGACGCCGGACAAAGAAATCCCGAACGGATTCATCGCCGGAGGACTTCGATCTAATAAATGGCTCGCGCAATAATCGGAGAATGCCTGAGAAAGTGAGAGGCCCGAATGGGAATTTTCGAAGCTTTCCGTCCCAGTAGATGAAGCGTGGCGCGTGTGGGGCTGGAGGCAATAGGTCATCCCATAGGCCGAGTTCTTCAACGAGCTGCAATGCGGGCGCCGCGGCTTGAAAACTGTTGGGTCCAGCTTCGACCAGATAGCCGCCGATTTTTTCGGTGCGAATCACGCCGCCGGCCCGAGGAGTGGCTTCAAGAATGGTCGCATCGATACCTAGCTGTTTGAGTGTCCAAGCACAGGAGAGGCCACTGATACCCGCTCCGATGATGGTGACGTCAGGCATTAGCGTTGAATATTTCGCACCGCTGAGCGGTGCCACGCATCACAGCGTGCTCTCCACAATGTCTGCGAGCGCGCGGATAAACGTGGGGTCGGTGTTCAGCGCCGGCACGCGCCGGAAATTGTCCACGCCGGCTTCTGCGGCAACCTTCTTATAGAGGATATCCAATTCGTACAGCGTCTCGATGT
>QHXA01000210.1:13887-24788 GCA_003222755.1 Acidobacteriota bacterium | reverse complement strand
ACGAACCAACGAAGATCCGAAACCTCAAGTCGATCATGATTCCGGGAAATCGATTCCGGTGACTTCCCCATACGGCATTCGAAAGGACCCGTTCGACGGAGAGCTCCGATTCCACAAAGGCGTGGATCTTGCCGCGCCGGAAGGAATGCCATTCAGGAGTGTTGAGGCTGGAACTGTGGTCTATGCGGGTGTGCTGGGTGATTACGGCAACACCGTCATTGTGGAACATCCCAATGGCGACCGTACTCTCTACGCACATGCCTCCAGCATTCTGGTCCGGCTAGGCGAGAGCGTGGGAACCGAACAAGTGATCGGTACGGTCGGCAGTTCCGGCCGCTCGACCGGGCCGCACCTTCATTTTGAAGTACGGCGGAACGGGACCAGCATCGATCCCCAAGAATTTTTGGCGGTGCGGTCGCCTCTATTGAGCACTGTTGACCAATGTTGAGCAATAAATCCTAAAGTCTTTCGCGCGTTGTGCGATAAGTGTTTGGCAGATTTCATTTCAGCGGCGTGGGGGGACTGGCCGATCTATGGCAATCGATGGAATTTCAGGAAAAAACGGACCACTGGGGGTAGATCCGACGGAAACCCGGCCGAACGGCGGGGACAAGACGAAGCCGAAACCCATCACCCGTGAGCAGGACCGAGTTTCGCTCTCTCAGGACAGACAGGAATTTGCGCGCATCCGTGAGCTGGTGGACCAACTACCGGATGTGCGTTCAGCCCGGATTGAGGAACTTGCGCGTGTGATCCATCGTGGCGCCTATGAGGTCGACGCGCTGGACTTGGCCGATGCCATTATTCAGAAGAATTGGATCAACCTGATGGGTTAGGGCCGGAGAAACGATCATGTCGGACGAAATTCGAATCCAATCCACGATTACTGCACTCGAGTATTTGAAAGCTAATGACAGCGATTCACGAATGGCAAGAAAGAAACGTCGCCAGACGAGTTCAAAACCGAAGGACGCCGCTTCGTCTGGCGGTGACCATGAGGACGCTCAGGAGCACAAGCTCGACATTCAGATATGAACTCCCAGGGCAGATCGAATAACGCGGACCCCAGACGAGTCGTGGATTTCCTGCAACGTTCCCTGCAGATCGCGCAGCAAACGACGGCAGCTCTGCAAGCCAGGAATTTGGCCCAATTGGAAGAGAGTGTGGAGGCGCAACACGCGTTATTGATCGAGTTTTCAGATCTCCAATTCGCAGCTCTCGACGGCGCAGAAAACGGCGGAATGAAGATAGCGCACCCGCAGGATTCGTCCGTGAGCGACATGGTCCGAAAATTACGATCTCTCAATCGGAAGAATGCCAGATTGGCCGAAAGCGGTCTTGCATTTTCGGAGAGACTGTTCAACGTCATTTCTCCCCCGCTCACCTACGAAACGCTAGGACCCCATTCGTCGATGAATGGCACTGTCGCGGATTCCAAGCTTTCTCTTAAGGTGTAGGTACGACGCGATGCAAACCCTGTTCGGCAATCTCGAGGTAGGCAGAAAATCGCTGCTCGCGCAGCAACTCGCGCTACAGGTTACCGGCAATAACATCGCAAACGTGAACACTCCGGGTTATACCCGGCAGCGTGCTGTCCTGGCGGAGAGTCTTGCCCAGGATACTCCGGCTGGACCGATCGGCACCGGCGTGGATGTGCAAACTGTCGAGTCGGTGCGCGATCAGTTTCTGGAAGCGCGGCTGGGATCGGTCATCCAGGACAGCAGCCGTGAAGACGCCGTTGCCGGATATTTGAATCAGGTGCAATCCGTATCCGCCGTCAGTCAAGCCGGACTGCGAGACGCCTTGAGCCGGTTCTTCAACAGCTTCTCAGCGCTGGCAACGGATGCTTCGTCCCTCCCGCTGCGGTCTAGCCTCATTTCTGCGGCGCAGAACCTGACTACAACATTCCAGAATTCGGCACAACAGCTGACGGAGATTCGCGAAAACGCCGATGCAGCAATTGTTGATGCTGTGAATCAGATCAACAGCCTCACCGCCAGAATTGGCTCTCTCAATCAGCAAATCACCAACACCGAATTCGGAGGAAGCCACGCCAACTCCCTTCGAGATGAACGCGCGGAAGCTCTCAATCAACTCGCGTCGTTCATCGATATTCATTATTACGAGGCAGAAGACGGGACGCTCTCCGTTTCAACTGCAGGCCAAAGCCTCGTTACCGCTAACTTCGTTCAAGCATTGCGTGCGCAACAAACGGCGCCTTACGGTTTCAGCCAGATCATTGCGGGGCAGACCGACATTACGGGCAGTATACAGGGCGGGCGTCTCAGTGGACTCGTGCAGGTTCGCGACGTCATCGTGCCGAACTATCAGGCAGATCTCGATACGCTCGCCTCAAACGTCATAAATCAGATCAATACTGTTCATACCGGAGGAACGGATCTGCAGATTCCGCCGACGTCTCCGGCCCTCGACTTTTTCAATCCGGTGTCTGGAACAGCGGGAGCAGCGAGAGCAATCTCCGTGAATGCCGTTATCGCCGGCGACGCGCGTTACATTGCGGCAGGCCGATCTGGAGCGCCCGGCGATAACGCGAATGCACTTGCGCTCGCAGATTTGGGCAATCAACGAATTCTCGCTTCCGGTACACAAACCTTCGCAGACGCAATTGCGTCGCTTCAGTCCAGAATCGGAACGGATGCGCAGCGTGCGCAATCGGAGTTGGAAACCAATAACGCGATTCGAACACAGTTGGAAAACAGCCGCGACGCTGTGTCAGGCGTGTCGCTCGACGAAGAGGCCGTCGATTTAATCAAGTTTCAAAGGGCGTACCAGGCATCGGCAAAATACATCAGCGTCATCGACCAACTGATGGAATACATCGTTACAACCCTAGGAGCCTAATCGCTATGCGAATAACTCCGAGCATGCAGAATAGAAATTTTCTCGAAAACATCGACGATGCAAAAGCACGCGTCGATAAAGCCCAGAGAGAAATCTCTTCCGGTAAACGCGTCAACCAGCTTTCGGATGATCCCTTCGCTGCCTCGCAAGCTTCCCGAATTGCTTCGGTCATGAGCGTTAACGACCAGCTCATCGCGAACAATGACCTGCTTCGAAGCAAACTCGAGTTGACGGATTCCGTGCTCCAATCGCTGAATGAGACCATCGATGACGCGAAGAGCATAGCGGTCCAGGCACTTTCCGGAACCACAACCCCGGAGTCCCGGTCGGCGCTCGCGGCCGCAATGGAAGGCGCGCGCGCTAAGGCTTTGTCCACCGCCAGCGCGCAATTCGACGGCACGTTCATTTTTTCCGGAACGTTGACCTCCACGGAACCCTTTCAAGACTCCGGAGGAACCGTCACGTTTCATGGCAATGACGAGCCATTGTTTATGCGACTGGATCGGACAACGGTCATAAAAACAAACATCACCAACGCGGATTTGTTTGCTGGGCCTCCCTCAGTGTTCGGCGTATTGGATTCTCTTCCAGCAGCAATCGAAGCCAATGACACGAGCGCCATCCGCGCAGGCTTGAGCGACTTGGAACTGATCGCGAACCGGATCAACACGTCTGCAGCCGTTATTGGCAGTGACATTCAGTTAGTGGACAAGGTGCAATCCGCTCTCAAGAGTCACAATCTGGCGTTGCAATCCGAAAGCTCCCGCCTTACGGATGCGGACCTTGTCGAGTCCATTAGCTCTTTGAATCTTTCAAATGAGGCGGTCAGCGTTACGCTTCAGGCACAATCTCGCGTACAGCAACTTTCGTTAATTGACTTTCTACACTAGACGATGGAATTACTCACGAGTTCAGCTTTAGGCGCTTTGGAAGTAAACGACGCATCCGTCATCGATTTCCCGGAAGGATTGCTCGGGTTTGCGACTTTGAAAAAATTCATTCTGCTCGAACGGGACGATACTGCTCCGTTCCAATGGTTACAGTCTCTGACGGATCCACGCGTGGCGCTGCCCGTCGTGGATCCGCACCGGATCTTCGGAAATTATTCATGCACCCCGACAACCGAAGACCTGTTCAGCCTCGGTGTGCGGAGTTGTTCAGACGTCCTCGTGCTGGTTGTGGCCATCATTCCGGAGGATCCCTTCAACACGACCGTGAATTTAAGAGCACCTGTACTCATCAACTACAAAGAAATGTTAGGCCGCCAAATCATTTCCGAAGGTTCAGGTGACGTCCGAACTCGCGTGATCCCATTAGAATCTCAGTCCGACTGAAATGCTCTTCATCACCCGCAAAGAAACCGAGACATTGATGCTGAACAACATCGAAGTCCGGATCGTCAAAATCGAAGGCGATTGCGTGCGAATCGGCATACAGGCGCCGCCTGAGGTATCGGTACACCGGGAAGAGGTTTACAAAAAAGTCATTGAGGCGAACCAGGATGCTGCCACATCCAAAGTGCCGGAAAGCGTATTCGAGCTATCCAGGCACTTTCGCGGCGGGCGCGGCCCGCCGTCAGCGCGGGCTTTAGCCGGTGACGCCCGCGACAGCGGCCTTTGGAGTTTGCGTCTTCTGAACCGGCGGATTTAGCCGCTTCAATTTTTCACCTAGCGTCGTCCTTTTCAGCTGCAATAGCTTGGCGGCTTCGCATCGGCTTCCGCCGGTCTTTTTCAAACTCTCGAGGATGAGTTGTCTTTCAAACGCTGAGACTTGTGTATTGAAGTCAAGGCCTTCATCTGGAATGTAGATTTCTGAGAGAAAGAGGTTGGTGCTAGATTTTTGGACCTCTTGGGGCAAGTCGGAAGGCAGTATCGCAGTCCTGGTTCCCATGATCGCAATTGCTCGCTCGATGGCGTTTTCCAGCTGGCGCACATTTCCCAGCCAATTGCAATTCATCAGCATTTTCATCGCTTCCTGCGTGATCGTTTTGTGTTCGATTTCCGCGAGGTCGCAGTATTTCGCTACGAAGTGTTGGGCGAGGCGCGGGATGTCTTGGCGGCGCTCACGCAATGGAGGCATTTCGATATAAACGACGTTCAGGCGGTAGTACAGATCCATGCGGAACTCTTTACGCTCGACCATCTCGCTGAGATTGGCGCTGGTGGCGGCGATGATCCGAACATCCACTTTGATTTTTTCCGAACCACCCACCCGTTCAAACTCGCGCTCTTGTAGGACTCGCAACAGCTTCACCTGCAGACTCGGGCTCATGTTTCCGATCTCATCCAGGAAGAGAGTTCCGTTGTGTGCCTGTTCGAACCTTCCAATTCGTGTCTGATATGCGCCCGTGAATGCGCCTTTCGTGTGGCCAAAGAATTCGCTTTCCAGAAGGTTCTCCGGTATAGCGCCGCAATTGATATTGACGATTTTGTGATCTCTGCGCGTACTCGTGTCATGGATGGCTTGGGCGATGAGTTCTTTGCCGGTGCCGGTCTCTCCGGTGATCAACACGGAACTATTCGATTTGCCGATGCTCCGAATGAGTTCGAAGATCTCCTGCATGGCTTTGCTCTCGCCGATCATGTTTGCGATCACCCGTTGCCCTTGATCGGCGCGTACCGGGGCCGCATTCTGATGGTGCCGATTGCGACGGCCAACGGCTTTTCTGACGATTCGATAAAGCTGGTCCGATTCGAGTGGAAATATGATGCAGTCCGAAGCGCCGTTTCTCACTGCCTCTACGATGGGGCCGGCGTTTTCACTCCGCGCGATGGCAATGGAAACAATTTCAGAATACCTAGCGAGCGCTTCTCGGATGATTTCGTTACCGTCTATGTCCGGAAGCTGGAGGTCCGTGATGAGAATGTCGAATGGAGTGTGCCGCAGCTGTTCGACCGCGTCTTTCCCGCTCGATACGAGATGCATCTCGTATTCGTCGTTATTGAGGGCCTGTACGAGCAGATTTGCCTCCTCAGACTTGTTCTCAACAACCAGGATCTGCTTCCGTTGCGAACGAACCATAAAGACTTCTTCCCTCCTGCCGGTACGCTATCGGGCCTTTACTGGCGTTCGGTAATGCTTTAATTTCCCGCGTAATTCAGTCATTGCTTTGGAATGAATTTGCGACACCCTGGACTCATTGATACCTAACACGAGCCCTATTTCCTTCATCGTCAGTTCTTCGTAGTAGTACAGCGACACGACGACTTTTTCCTTGCGGCCCAATCCTTGGATAGCCTGCGCCAGGACTGTTCTCAGTTCCTGCCGTTCGAATTGGTAATGAGGCCCATTGGCATCGCTGTCCGGGTAATACTCGATGAGGTCTTCGCCGTTGGCGCCCGAAGCGAAGCTGCCGATGTTCTTGTGGAGTTCCTGTGTCAGTTCATGCAGCGCCTCGAGCGTGATGCCCAGTTCACCACAGATCTCTTCCTGCCCAATTTCTGCATCACCCTGATGCAATTTGTCAGTTGCTGCCTGTAGTTCCTTGCCTTTGCGCCGCAGACCTGACGGCATCCAATCCAAAGCTCGAAGGCTGTCGAGCATGGCCCCGCGTATTCGCCAGTCGGCAAACGTTCGGAATTTCACGCCGCGAGAGGGATCGAACCTCTCAATCGCGTCCATGAGGCCGAGCACGCCTGCATTGATCAAGTCGCCGAGTTCCAGCCTGGACTGTGATTGCGAAATGATTCGATATGCGTGGTACTTGATCGATGGGATGTGCGCCAGTATGAGTGTTTCCCGGCTCTCCACATCCATCACGCCTTTCCCGCTCACCGTCGGTTGTTGGCATCCTTTCCGGCAGGCTTGCCTCGTCCTGCGGCTAGTTGAACTCTAACCAGAGCCGTCGAAACACCGTTCATTTGCAATTAATGGACCAACGCATCCGAGTGACAATCTGCACGATGGGTTGATGCATGTCCCAGATCCGTATGGAATAGCGTCACGTGAGCGACAGTTCGCGCGTTCGAGTGTCTACGAATTGACTATCAAGTTGATGAGAATCATCACTGCGGTTCCTGATGCTCGGCCAGTTCATTCAGAATTACCAGGTCGACGCGTCGGTTGGCGGCGCGTCCCTCCGGCGTGACATTTGAAGCAATCGGCCGATATTCGCCGTATCCAGCCAGGGACAGCCGGGCCGGCTTGAAATCGAACTGGCTGGTCATGTGGGAAAGAACATACGTGGCTCGCGCTGCGGATAGTTCCCAATTGGATGGAAAGCGTGCGGTGTTGATTGGGACATTATCGGTGTGTCCCTCGATTCGAATTTGGTAGGGCACCGTCAAGAGTGATTCTGCGATCGCGTCGAGGACGGTGAGCGAGGACCCGCGTAGCTCGGCCTCGCCGGCATTGAAAAATCCGGCTTCCGTTAAGCTGACGACCAGGCCGCGCTTTTCCTGCCGAAGGTGTACCAGTTCGGAGACGCGCTGTCGAATCAACTTGGAACGAATAGCGGCTTCGATTGCTTGCATCGACGGCGATGGATTGACCAAAGGTGAAATCGGTTCGACCAGTGTCTGTTGCTCAAGTCCTTTTTGGCGCCCGTCCGACAGGCTGAGTTTGGGACTGCCCGGCTCAAATACTCGCGACTCAAACGCGGCCTGCATCGACTGCATGAGTTTGCCGAGCTTCTTGGCATCGACTTGCGATATCGCGTAAAGAGTCACAAAAAATGCGAACAGAAGAGTAATGAAGTCCGCATATGAAACCAACCATCGCTCATGATTGACGTGTTCTTCGTGTTTCTTTTTTCTAGCCATCAGTCACCTCACGATTAAGAGGTCAGCTTGCAGGGCTTACCGCATCGGCTTGAACTCTCGTCTTCTCACCCGCTGCGGCATTTTCTCCCTTTCGTTCATGATGCGGTACGTATCCAGTCAACTTGTCTTCGATGATCCGCGGGTTGACGCCTTCCAGGATTCCAAGAACGCCCTCGAGCATCATTTCCTTAGCTGATACAGCATTCTGGTGTTGGATCTTGAGTTTGGATCCCATTGGCAAAAAGAGCAGATTGGCCGATGACACGCCATAGACAGTTGCGACAAAGGCGACCGCGATACCCGAACCGAGTTTGCTGGGGTCCGAAAGATTTTCCATAACGTGAATCAGGCCGAGTACAGCGCCGATGATGCCGATTGTCGGTGCGAATCCACCGGCGGCTTCGAACACCTTGGCCGGCTGTGCTCCTTCGTGATCGAAATGATCGAGTTCGATTTCCATGGCATCGCGCAGCAGCTTCGAATCCGTTCCGTCAACCGCCAGCGATAATGCTTTTCGCAAAAAATCGTCAGATGCGGCCGGCAGTTCGCTCTCGAGTGAAATTAAACCTTCGCGCCGCGCCTTATTCGCGTAACGGAGGATTTCTGCCACGACGGCTGAGTTCTTCAGTTTTGGTTCAAACAACACGTTCATGATGCCTTTTGCGGCACCGATTATCGATCTCAATGGAAATGACAGCATCGTGGCGCCGATGGTGCCGCCCACAACGATGATTGCGGCAGTTGGCTGCGTGATGGAGCCGAGGTGCAGCCCTTCCAACAATGCGCCACCGACAACAGCGCCCAGACCAAGCAATAATCCGATAGCTGATGCTATGTCCAAAGTTTCGCGCTCACTAGTCAGTTATTGAAGTCGGGTTGATCGGCGAGACGTGGCTGAAAGCACTTGCGTCTGAATTCAATCACTCGACCTTGAATTTCGTCCGAGCTCTCTTTCACAACGAACGATCTGCCGTTGGTTAAAGTCACAACCGTGTCCGAATTCAGCTCGATGTGTTCGATAAGATCAGGATTTATAAGGATGTCGCTCTTGTCGAGCCGGGTGAATTTGATCATTTCCTTACCGCGACACGCCTTCTTTCCGCATCGGATATATCGGTCTGGAGCCGAATAAGTTTAGGAGTTTTCCGGCCGGTTCAAGCACGATTACCGACCTCCTCATATTCGGCTCGTGCCGCCAAATTTTTTCGATTTTTTATTTGCGCGTCGATCAGGTACGGCTTTTCCCGGACAAAAGCGTGATAGCGCTTGTAGATGATGTCGAGGGTACGCACAAAATCAGGAAGCTTTTGGCTAGTCATGGTTGTTCCGTCCGTGCGCCAGGAGAATTCGCAGGTAACGCGGGGGATGTGAGTGAATCGAAAGCGTTGTGAAAAGCGTATCCACAAGTCCCAATCTTCATGTGTCGTCAGGCTTTCGTCGAACACTCCAGCCTGCTCGAAGCAGCTCCTCTCGTGCATAACGCAGAGCACTGGAATGAAATTGCCGACGAGCATACGATCCGCATCAAAATCGAACGAAAACGGTATGTCTCGATGAGTGGTGATGAGCTCTTCCTGCCGGCGGCTCTGATGCGCTCTGCAAGCGTCGGTGTAAGCGACTTCGCAGCATTCCGTTTCGAGCCGCCGCACCAGGGTTTCAAGATGGTCCGGATAATAAACATCGTCGTCGTCGAGATAGGCGATGTACTTGCCGCGCGCTAATCGGATGGCCGTGTTTCTGCTTGCGGCGAGTCCACGGTTCCGGTCGTGCCGGACGTATATGATCTTCCCACTCGAGTTCATCTCATTAATGATGTTCTCGACGTCAGCTCCCGCATCGTTGACGACCACGATTTCAAACTGGCGATACGTTTGTCCCAGCACGCTTGCCAGCGCTCGCCGCAACAATTCAGGGCGATTAAAGGTCGGCAGGATGACGGATACGCGGACATCCGTGTCCTCGATGGAATTGCCATGTGTATTGACAAACTGCTGTTCTGTGTTCAGCACGAGCAGTGGTTGCGGAGCCTTGTGGACATAAGTTGTGAAAAAAAAGTCTTTCCAACTCGCTGACGGTGAAAAGATCCGTCCCGACGGAGATGTGCCAAGTTCTTTTGCCCGCGCCGTCATGTCCTCGACGGCGTAGGAATCCTGTTGGCTGTATGCGACTGCGATGCGCAGTTCGAGGGCTTCCGCCATTCCGATATTTAATTCCAGCGCGTCTTCCGCATGTTGCGCCGCTAATGCGAAATCATCCGTGCAGGCGCAGGCGATGCCGTGCAAGAAGTGAGCTTCAGCATGATCGGGCTGTCTATCCAGGAAGAGACGAAATGCGCGCTTCGCCTCCTCAAAGCATCGGATTTGCATGAACGCGATGCCCAGCAGAAACAGCAAATCAGCCGGAGAGCCCGGGACCTGAGAGAGCTTTGTCAGATGTGGAATCGCTTCTTTCCACTGATCACGTGATACGTATCGGTTAGCTAATAGGCGGTGCGCGTCAAGATCCGCGGGGTTCTTTCCGCTCCGGAAAAGCGCAGCGGCCCACCTTTTGCATTCGGCGTCGTAAAGGTCGGGATGATTCAGTACCAACTGGGCGTGAAGTTCGGCTGAATGCGCTGCCGCCGTCGTGAACATCGATTCACCCCTCTTCCGGTAAAGGAAGAGAGGTTCAGGTACAACGGCAATCGGCGCGCCGGCTTCGAGGCAGGAAATCCAGAAATCCCAATCTTCATACCCCCACCGCATTGACGGTTTGTACCCGCCAACCTTCTGCCATAGTGATTTTGGAAATAAAGAGCAGTAATTGATCTGGTTCGCTACTGCAACGCGTTCCAGCACCGGATCACCACACGCGATTGCGCGTGAAGATTCCCCGAATTCCTGCAGATGTACGGCGACGATCTGTATTTCCGGATTGTCGCGCAGTTTGTTGATGCAGGTTTCAAGAAAGGGTTTTTTGATTTTGTCATCGGCGTCGAGCGGAAGAATGTATTCTCCGCCAGCCATACGGATTCCATTGTTCCGGCTCGCGGAAAGACCCTGATTATTCTGCTCAAGAAGCTTTATTTTCTCCTTCGGATATTGCACGACCAGGTCTGCAACAACCTGCTTGGTATGGTCAGGGCTGCCATCATCCACGATGATGATCTCAACATTGCGGTAGGTCTGCTCAACGACGCTCTCAACCGCCTCGCGAAGATACTGCGCCTGATTGAAACAGGGAATCACGACGGAGATTAACGGTTCGCCGACCGTGTGCGAACAGGGAACGGAATACGAC
>QHXA01000210.1:8532-13849 GCA_003222755.1 Acidobacteriota bacterium | reverse complement strand
GTCCACCACCTGCTGCCACGTGTAGTGGGCTTTCCACTGATCGAAGCCCTTTATGCCAAGGCTCTGGAGAAGCGATTGGGAATTCAGCAGCAGATTGGTTTTCCGAACCATGTGGTCGTGTTCCGCGACCCAACCGCCGGCGAGTTCCGACACATTACCGACATTCGTGGAAAGCCACGCCGTCTTGGCAGCCATCGATTCCAAAATCACAAGCGGGAAACACTCTACTTCCGAACCAAACCAGAAAAGATCCGCATCCTTGTAAGCTGCCACCACATCTTTTCGCGGCAGATCGGGGAAGAGAATCACGTTGGGTATCTCAACAGCGGCGCGGCAACACTCGTCCCAGCAGCCCTGTGGCATCTTTTTACCGATGATCGCGAGCGTCGCATCGTGCCGTCCGAGCGCTTGAAACCATTTCAACACATGATTGTGGCCCTTTCCCGGATAGTGATTGGCGACGGTGATGATGAGATGCGGCGTCCCGATACCGTATTTCCGGCGGAAGCTTTCCGAGGCGGGCAAAAACTCTTCCTCGCTCGCGGCATTTCCGATAATCATCGAATTCCGCAAGCCATGTTTACGGCTAAATCCCGCATCGCGGTACTGCGAGGAAAGATGAATAACCTGGTCGTAACGGGAGAGCACGGCCGGTAACTGTTCGAAGTAGTGGCTGTAAGCGGCATCATACAGGCCGGAATAGCCACAGGGCACAAACACTTTGGCCCCGGAAAACTGATGCAAGATTGGGAATACCAGATCAGAAGACCAGATCTGGGCCGCATAATTCATCATCACGTCGAACGGTTCTTTCAGCAGGAAATCCTGATAACCTAGAGCGTCTCCACGAATTCCGTGAACGCTGTTTCCTGCAACATTGAACTGATGAATCTCCACGCCATTCCATTGCGAGAAATTCCGTTCCGCCAGAAAACCGGTTGCTACGGTAACGTTGTGACCTCTGGCAGCAAGTCTTTCGGAAAGTTGTCTGACGACCTCTTCGCTTCCGCCAACCTGTGGGTGGTACATCTGCACGGTGTGCAGGATCCGCAGGCCGGTGGATTGGGTTCGGGCTGGCGCGGAGGTACGGGGCCGCTGTATAACGCGTTCGGCGGAATCCCTTCGGCGAAAGAACCTGGAAAGCTGTAGCGGTGAATAAATGATAACGGGTTCGCCCTGGTCTCGATATTCGAGAAATGTTTCTTGAACCTTTTGGGCGAGAGTCCTCTGCATCGACGCGCGCGTCCTGCCGATGCTGCCGGCATGCAACCGAATTCGGTGCAACACCGAGGGGACATTCTCCAGCACAAATCCAGCTAGCAGCGCCCGCATAAAAAAATCGTAATCATCGACGCTTCGAAATTCCTTTCTGTAGCCACCAATTGAAGCGAAGACTTCGCGGCGGATAAGACTCGAGCTATGGATCATCGAGTTCACATCATGGAAGGTCGCCCGGATTCGCTCGGCCGCCACCTCAATTGGAGGATTGCCCAGGCACTCTCCAGCTTCATTGAAGTACTCGGCGAGAGAACCCACGATGGCAATATTCGGATGGGTTTCCAGGTATTGAACAAGGACCTGGAGTTTTGTTGGAAGTGAAATGTCGTCCGAGTCATGGTTCAAGAAAAAGCGGCTACCCGGATGTGAAACGCTTAGGGCCTTGTTTCGGGCAGAGACCTCCCCTGAATGCGCGCCACGAATCACTCGGATACGTTCGTCCTGTTTGCGGAAACTTTCGGCTATCGTGACGGATTCGTCGGTAGAGCCATCATCGACGATGATCAATTCGAAATCTGCGAAAGATTGCGTTAACAGACTGTGGACAGCTTCACCGAGATAGGCTTTGCCGTTATACACAGGAAGAAATATCGTTAGCATTGGATCTTTGTTCATCTGCATAGAATCGGCCGGCTCACTGTGACATATGTTCGCAGTGAGCGAAGACGTCACCCCATCGTTTGTCCCAGGTATGTTCACTCGAGGTCCGCTCGAAACCCGCTTTGGCGATGGACTCTCGCTCGCTGTCGTGTTGCAGGTAGTAGCGGACGAGATCGGGTACCTCTTCCTCCGAGTGAAACACCACGATTTCTTTTCTATCCGAATAATATTCTTCGAGATTGTCAGCGTAGTTCGTCAGCAGGAAACCACCTGTACCAGGGATTTCAAAGTTCCTGCCTTTGATTTGCTGGCGCATGCCCGGCATGGACGAATTGGAAAGGTTCAGATTGATGTAGCTCCTGTTGAAGACACGCACCATCTCGTGAAATGGCAACCGCGGTACATTGGGCCAGCCAAAACCGAACACGCGCAAGCCGAATCCTCGGCTGCATAATTTCTGGATCGTCTCGGCACGGTTGCCATGTGGCTGGCCGACAAAGCTGATTTCTATATCTTTGTCGCAGCCGAGCGGCCGATACAGTTCATTGTTGCAGGCCCATTGACTCTTGATGACGCGATCGCCCAGTCCGATGCTGCGGTATTTCGCGACTGCCGCAGAATCTGTGGTCACGGCAAAGTTGAAGTGTGGGGCAACAAAGCGAGAGTAGTTATCGAACCGCCAGTGATCGTCGCAAAACCAATTGATCGTGGTGGTGCTTGTCTCGCGTGTAATGCGTGCGATGACCTCCATCGCCGGGTCATGATCCGGGTTGAACAGAATGGCGACTAAATAATCCGGCTGCTCACGCTGCACAACTTCCCATAGCATTTCCGACATTCGGTCTCGTCCGTATTTGCGGCCCAGATGCATGAAGTCGAACCTGTTGATGGTCCAGTTGTGCTGACGGGCAAACCTTTGCAGCGGGTGAAAAAAATTTCTCTCTTCAAAACTCCATCCGCGGGCCGGATCTCCGTAGTCGTACAGCATCCCCACGTACAACAGCTTCGGCGACCGGGATGCCTCTACACGAAGCATTCCCGCAGTTCCGCGAAAACGCACGATAGGCGCACGTCGCAGGATCTCAATTCGCTCGAGCGCTTTTTGGCTGGCGTGCATCCAAGTCCAGCCTTCGACAACCTTCGCTCGAGCTCTTGTACCTATTTCTTTCGCGTGTTCTGGATTACGTTGGACATGTCTCATGAAATCCGAGAGCGCCGTTTCTTCTGGTTCCAGAAGCCAAAGATCCCCAGCTGTGTGGAATTGTCCAATAACTCGATTACCGAAGACCTGCCTGTGCGCCGGGATGCGAAGTCCTGTTTCGTCATCAACAAAGTCATCAGTGGCTCCTCCTGCCGTAACAATGACCGGCAAACCGGAAGACATTGCCTCCAGCACGGGGAGGCCAAAGCCTTCCCCACGATACGGATGAACCAGGCAGTGACACGCGTTGTAGAGCCGGGCCATATCTCGGTCCGAGAGATCACTGTCCAGATAAACGATGCTTGGAGAATTCCCGTCGCTTTGCATCTCACGAATCGTTTGTCCCAGTCCTTGCCCGCGGTAGATGTCGCCAGTACCGACATCCTTGATCACCAGGACGACGTCGTCAGCCGCGCTGAAAGTCCGGCGATATGCGCGCAAAAGCACATCCGCCCCTTTCCGGTGAATGGTTCCACCGACGAACAGAAATCTGAACGACTTCAGCGTAGGCAACTTAAAGGGTTCCACCCCCGGCTTAAAAGAATCGACATCGACGCCATTTGGAACGACGTGGACCCTGGTGGGTTCGACTCCACTTTGGATATAAAGATCCTTTACAAAACGCGATGGAACCCAGACCTCGTCCACGTTTCGATTGACCTGCTCCACCCATTCGACAGGCAGAGCGCCGTACTCCCAGGGCTGTATCAAAACCCATCGTCCTTCCTGCGGAACATTCCAATTTGGCGGCCATTGATGCCGAATGTGAACGTCAACTGATGACATACGCCGCCGGTAGAAGGTTTCCAGCTTTCGTGCGCGATCGCTCAGAGCTGACGCGAAGCTATCAGCGCCTACCGGAAGAATGCTCAATTGAACGAGGTTCGATTCCAGGAGGGCTAACTCCATCTCGCGATTGACCAAGGCGAGGCTGTGATTGACCATCTGTGGTCCTTCCCAGCACACATGCGGTCGAGCGTCGACCGGCTTCGATGTTTTCAACAACTGACAGTACAGCCGCCAATGCGCCTTGGCCGTGTTCTTCCAGGTATCCACTCCTGCACGAATAACGCGGATCTTTTCTGCAGGGCACCCTGCGAGAACCAATTGGGTCCGGTTTGCCGCCGCCGGAACGATGAAGGCGTCAGCCATCTCCGACAGGCTGCGAAGCATGCTTCTGACGATCAACGTATCGTGGACTGTGACGACAATTTTCTTTCCTTGATTTCGGATCGCTGCCAAAAACTCGAGAAATGTTTCGGGAAAGAGAGCCGAATCAAAATTGACGTGGATGATGTCTACATCGCAACCTGCGGCGTAACGCAGCATCGGATAGTACCAATGTCCGGAACGGCTCCACGCACGTATCACATGCGGTGAGTCCGGTCGAGAACAGCGGTCGGGCGCACCGATTTCGCTAAGCACGATATAGGAGCCTTCTGGCCACTCAGGCACTAGTCTGCCGGCGTACTCAGATGTGGCATTACTTTGATTAAATGCGGATACAAAACCTACCCGAGGCTGAATTCGTGATTCTTTCGGCGGAAGCCACCCTGCCCGCTGAAAGCGTTCGAGCTCCGAAGGCATCAAGCGGTCTGCCCACTGTTTCCGAAACCACTCATGGTTGGCAACATCGCGATCGAAGCGGCTTTCGCTGCTGGAAACGAAATGAATAATACGGCTATGAGGAGTGTATAGGGTCCGATAACCCAACTCGCGGGCGCGTAGGCACAGATCAACATCTTCGAACCCGTTTTGATAGGTCGAATCGAAGCCTTGAAGCTTCGCAAACAGCGTTCGACGGATCAGCAGACAACATCCGCTGACTGCGTCGCATTCGTATTCCCGATTCACCAGCGGATGATCCGCATCGAATCCGTAGAAAACATGCCATGGGTTTTTATCTGTGCCTATAACAATGCCGGCGTGCCATACGCAACCGGGACAGACCGGATGAGAATCGGGAAACAGTTGCTTGTTTCCGACAATGCCAATACTGGGGTCGGTCGCTACTGCGCTCAGCAGTCCATCGAGCCAACCGTGTTCAACCAGCGTGTCATTGTTCAGGAAAACGATGTTGCCCGCGTATGCCGCCCAAGCGCCGCGATTGCAGGCCTTCGCGAAAAACAGATTCTTCCGATTGCGAATATAACGGACTTGTGGCTGCAGGCTCTCGAGGTATTGCCGAGTGCCATCCGTGGAGCCATTGTCGACTACGATCAATTCGTACTGGTCGCG
>QHXA01000210.1:7601-8280 GCA_003222755.1 Acidobacteriota bacterium | reverse complement strand
TAAAGAGCGTTGTATTGGCCTCGACGACTCTCGAACAATAGGGCTCTCGAGGCATGGTGGTGCATTATTCGAGGCACATACACGGTTGTGTCGCCCTGCTCAAATGCGGCGAGGATCCCTTCGAGCCAATCTCCGTACACTTCGACCAGGGTACTGATGAAGATGAGAATATCGCCGGTGGCGGCGTGAACGCCTGCGGTCCAGGCCTGCCGGGTATTGGCAATGTCGGTTATCCGAACGACTCGAATGCCCGATTTCTCCTGGAGGAATCGAAGCGCGTCAGGATCTTTCGAGGACACGCACGCGATCACTTCGCAATCGTCGGGCAGTGTATCGGCGAGATTTGCGGCAAATTTCCGGATTGTCTCAAATCGGCCTGTGGCGAGAAAAATCAGGCTGCAAGCAGGCGTTGGCCTCTCCTCACGGACAGCAATGTCGTACCGGGCATACGGATGTTCCTTTACTGCGTCTGGGAGTGCACATGCATTCATTCGCTCTGCCCTACGAAATCGCTCGGGCGTCAAAGGGTGGAGGTTGCGCAAAGCGCGATTTCCATCCCAGGCCTCCCAAATTTCTTCCAACCAGCGCGTGCGACCTTGTTCGGCGCCCGCAGAGCCGGCGATGCGGGTCCGCACAAACTCACGGGCACTGGCATAAGTGAAATTGTGACCGACGGCGA
>QHXA01000210.1:0-7514 GCA_003222755.1 Acidobacteriota bacterium | reverse complement strand
CAAGATGATGGTCCGATAAATTGGATCTATCGGGTCGATACGATACGCAAGTCCCTTCCAATAATGATGAAACTTCAATTGAAAGCGTGCCGCATCGGGATGTTGTGCAACAAAACCCAAAATGTTTTCAATGTCGCGTCCGGCGTAGACGTCTTGCGGATCAACCAACAGTAAATGCGAGGCACCATTCACTAGAAGTAACCTGGCGGCCTCGCTTATGTATTCCTTCGGGTTGCCCGACGCCGTTGGAAGGATCTGCACTCTGTTAGCTTTAGAGAGGCCCTCGAGCGCGTCCGATGCTATCCCATCGAGAACCGCTGCCTTCACTGAGATCAGAATAGGAGCAACGTAACGTTCAATCGACAAGATTGACTGCTCAAGAAAGTCCATGTGCGGCTGGACCGCATACACTGCGCCGATTTTTATCAGACTCAAGATGTGCCTCTAGAGTGGGCTTGCTATTGGCCTTCCAACTTGCTCTTGAATTCGGCAACTGTTGGCTCGAAGCTGCTCAGGCTAGCCGTCAATTCGTATTCCAGTAAGTCCGCCAGCAGAGCCCAATCGTTAGTCGTTTGTGCTTCGATCACGCTCTCAATCGTAGGTTTCATCTGTTCGATGCCTGCCTCAACCACGCTTGTGGAATTCGGCGCGGTGTCAAGTGACAACTCTATCCCGCGGAGAATGGCAACGAACAACTTCATGCCTTCGAGAACCTGGCGCAATTTGATATTAGCTTGATCGACGAGTTGGTTTCGGAAACACTCTGCAACATCCACGATTGAAAGCTCCAAGGACTGCAGATATCTGGTCGCGTCTTCAACTGCGCTGAGCGCCAGTTGTTTCATTCCTACGGCTGCGATACGTATCTGACCGATTCCGTGAAGAGGCCGGATTAAGACGTCTTCTTCCCGGAACTGCAGCACTTCGTCGCCGTCGAATTCAACTGAGGCAATAACCTGGCCCCGTGTAAGCCTGGTGCTTTCCAATTCAGTGAGTAATTCTCGCCAGGTGGATAGACCGGAATTTATCGTTGTTTGAACACCGTTGATTTCGATTTGAGACACTTCTGACTCCTTACCTTGTTAGTTGGAGCAATTCGTTTTTTCCTCGTGCACTAAAACCGAGAGGCGTCGCAATTTCTGATCAGCAATCCGGCTGAGCTTCGGGTTCAGCTGAGAGGCCTGTCGAAAAAGAACAACGGCATCATTGAACCTGCCACTCTGTTCGTAAAGAGATCCGAGCTGTAGAAGACAAGCCATGTCGAGAGGGTTCGCCTTGCACGCGGCCTCCAGGATCGTTAGCGCCTGTGGCGAAGGCAGTGCTTTCGCGGCGAGCCGTCCATATCGTTTCAATGTTTCTGCGTGGTCTGGATAGTCATCGAGCAACCGGCGATACCACTGTGCGGCGGCTTGATCATCGCAACGGCTCTGTGCAATTGCTGCGAGGTTCATCATGCTGTCTAAGTTTTTAGGGTCGAGCGCAAGTACTGTGGAATAGGATTTCTCGGCGTCACTCATCAGTCCTAGGCAGAACTCGCTGTTCGCTTTGATTAAGTGCGGTGTGAGATCAGCAGAGTCAAGCCGGACGGCCCGCGTGGACCAACAGGCAGCACTATCGAACCGTCTCATCTTGAAATGGATTTGGGCGAGAANNNAAGCGTCTGAAGAAGCTTTCTAGCAGTTCTGCCGCTTCCTCCAAATTATGTCCCTCGAGTGCGAGCCGTCCGAAATTTTCGTAGAACGTTTGATTGTCAGGATTGAGCTGAATCGCTTTTTTAATGAGGTCAAACCCGCGGCTGATCTCGCCGATCTTAAGGTACACGCCACCCATATTGAAAACGGCGAGCGAGTGGCGCGGATTTACCGCAAGCGCTCTTTGATAAAGGTGGAGTGCCTTTTTCAGCAGACCCTGGTCGCGGACGAAGTTGGCATACTCAAACAAGACCTTGTCATTTTCTCCTGCGAGCTTCAGACATGTCCGATAGGTACGCTGCGCCTCGTCCATTTTGCCGCTGAGGTGGTTTGCTTTGGCGATGTACAGGAGGGCAACATCAAATGTCCGATTGAGCGCGTATGCTCGTTCGAAGTAAATGATCGATTCCGAGTGCTTCCTTAATTCGAAGAGCTGAACGGCCAGCTCGAATTGGGCCATCGCGTTGTCGGCCTGTTCCTCGGCTTTTCTGCGACCCAGATCGAGATACAGCAGTTTTTTCCGCTCGAGGTGTTCCGGGTTACCCACCTTACCGAAGTGATGAATCACAATTGAGCTCTTTTCGGCAGTCAATTTCTCGAGAGCAAATGCGGGCTCAACAAGCTCGTGAACACGGCCTTGATATCGGATACGTGGATCGTTCCGGAAGAGCCGGATGACGGACACTTCCACGCAGTCGCTGTATTCGCGGCCCTCTTCGTAATCCTTGGGATTCGGTATGGAACAGACAAAGTTTGCGTTCCACAGGTAGGTTCGTTGAATTAGCGCAATGCCCTCGGCATTCATGCCGGCAATCAGCGGCCGCAGTAGTTTGGCATCCCGCGCCGCAAGGCATTCGTCTGCGTCAAGCACAAGGATCCAGTCTCCCGATGCGCAGTTGATCGAGTGGTTCCGGGCTTGGCTGAAATCGCCGGTCCACTGAAATTGCTGCATGTTGGCGCCAAATTGTCGCGCAATCTCAATAGTGCGGTCGGTGCTTCCTGTATCAGTGACAATGACTTCATCCACAAAGTCCACGGTGCCGGCCAAACATCGTCCGATGTGTTCCTCCTCATTCCGCACGATCATGCACAGGCTGATGCTGGGGCGCCTCTTCAGCAGCGAAACTTTGTCAGCTTCGCCAAGGAATTGGCGGGCCGGCCCGTTCTTGCCGGGCAGAAACTGCCCGGATCGGTGGGGCTTTAGAGCTGTAACACTATGCAAAGTCACTGACTAACTTCGCTCCCTCATCTCTGGTGCCTAACGCGATATCGTCACCGGCCATATGCCTTGGCACCCATCAGGCCAATCTCGTTTTCCCCGTCGAGAGATTTTTTAAAGTTTTCGAGAGGAAATTCGATAAGTAACCCGGTTTGAGAAATGGAGTGACTTGATCACTGTTGAAAACGTTCCCGGCAGGGAAGCTGGGAATAAACAATTTCATGGAGAAAACAAATGGCTAACTTTTCAGTAGTTAACAATATCGGTTCAGTAAATGCCCAGGCGGAACTGGCAAGGACCAATTTTGGTCTGCAGCGCACTTTGGCGCGGCTCTCGAGCGGGCTTCGCATCAACAGTTCCGGTGACGACGCTGCCGGTCTTGCGGTGGCAAATAAATTCCGGTCGGACGTGGCGATCTTGACGGTCGGTGTTCGAAACGCCAACGATGCCGTCAGCAAGCTGCAGATCGTCGACGGCGCTTTGAACAACATTTCTAACCTGCTCGATCGCGCGGCCACCCTGGCTACACAATCCGCTTCCGGCGCATTCGATGGAAGCCGCACCGTGCTGGACAACGAGTTTCAGAATGTTCTTGACGAAATCACGCGTGAAGCCGGAATTGCCGGACTGAACGCATCGACCTCCTACTCGGTGTACATCAGTAACGACGGCTCAAATGGCACTGTCAGCGTCAGCTTTGGCCAGGCAACGGCAAGTGCGTTGGGTGTGACGGCTAGCACAGTCAACATCACGAATGCTACGGCGGCGCAGAGCGCGATTACTTCGATCTCCTCTGCCATTACGAGTTTAGGCACCGTGCAGGGACAAGTCGGTAGTGCTGAGAACCGTCTACAGTATGCGATCAGTCTTGCGCAGTCTCAAGTCGTGAACAAGACTGCAGCCGAAAGCGGGATTCGCGACGCGAACATAGCTGAAGAAAGCGCGAATCTGACCCGGTACAACATTCTGACCCAGAGTGGACTCGCGGCATTAGCCCAAGCAAGTCAGTCGGCCGCTAGCGTGCTTTCGCTGCTGAGGTAGATAGCGTATCTGGAGTACCAGCAAGCTTCGATGCAGTGAGGCCTTTCGGTTCTCACTGCATCCAATTTGTTAATCGCAAGAGTTACTTATGGGCAACGGAGAATACGTTCCTGCAGTATCTCAAAATCTGAAAACGCCTGACGTGGCAACCGAGCCGCTAAAGCGCGAAACCCAAGGAGCAAAGGCAGCATCTGCGCCAGCGGTCTCAGCCAAAAATTCGCAGTCTGTCGCACAAGGCGCCAACAAGACTTCATGGCAGTTGAGTAGTGAGGTTAGGGAATTCATCAGGTTACTCGCGGGTGAGAACAATACGTTATCTATCAAAATGGATCAGGAAACCCACGAGATAATCGTTGAGGTTGTCAATTCGGAAACCGGCGAACGGATTCGCAAGGTACCGCCCCAAGAGTTGATCGACAAAATTAGTCACCCCGCGGATTTGACTGGCCTATCGCTGGACATGCTGGTCTGATGAGCAGCAGGCACTGACTATGAGTTCACCTATCACACTTAGCGGATTCAACAACATCGATTTCAAATCGATCATCAACCTCATCATGGAGGCGGAGCGCCAAAAGATCACCCGGGTGCAAGCTCAGCAAAAAATCGAGCAGACCCGGATTTCCGATTACCACAGCCTTTCCGCAAACCTGACTACTTTGCAGTCCGCGTTTACAGCGTTGGAGTCTGCATCAAACTTCGGTGACCTCACAGCTAGCGTTTCCGACACGACGATTCTGACAGCATCCGCCACATCATCTGCAACGAAGGGTGCCTTTACCATCGATGTGCAGAGCCTGGCGCGTCCCCAGGTGACCATCAGCGCGGAGCGTCAGTTTGGCGACATTAATGCGGCGATCATCGATGGGGGTACGTTTTCAATCACGCAGCACGGCACGACTACAAATCTCGACTTGACCGGCGTGGAAAGTCTTACCGATTTACGCGACGCCATCAATGCGCAGCAATCCGGCGTCAGGGCAGCCATTATCAACGACGGTTCTTCAGCTGATACTCCCCCAAAACCGTTTCGCCTCGTATTGACCAGCACTCAAGCGGGAATCAGTGGGGCATTTTCGTTTAATGATCAGACCAGTTTTAGCGGAGGAAGTGCGGGCGGTGTGTTGAACCTGAGCACGGATGCCACTAACGGTTCCGCCAAGGACGCCGAATTCAAGTACAACGGGATCACGATTCGGAGCAGCTCCAACACCGTTGGCGACGCGATTCCAGGGCTCACCTTGAAACTGCTGAAACCCGGCACAGCAACGGTCACGGTGACCGATGACGACTCGAGCCTTCAAACAAAAATCAAAGCTGTTGTAACCGCGTTCAATGCGTTTAACGATTTTGCATCAACGCAATTCAAAATTCCAACAGACGGCACTCCCAGATCTGCACTAGCGACCGATCCGCTGCTCCGCGGCATCAATCGCCAACTGCGCAGTTATTTCATATCGGATGTTGATGCCTCAGGAGATATTCATAATCTTGCAGAGTTGGGTATCGGATTGACTCAGACCGGTAAACTCACGCTAGACGAGGCAGCCCTCGATTCAGCGCTGACCACGCATCGCACTGATGTGGAGGCCTTCTTTTCCGGTTCGTCTGGATTCGCCGCCAAGATCAGCAATTTGATCGACTCTTATGCGGGCGCCAACGGGTCTATCCACACCGTCGAAACCAACACCCAGAGAACGATTGACTCCTATACGAACAAGATCCAACGCCTGGAAGCGCAGCTCGCACTGCGTGAAGAAACACTCACCAAGCAATTTGCAGCCGCCGATAGAGCGATCAGCCAACTGAATTCTCAAGTCAACGCGCTGAACGGCCTGGGTAACCAATTCCGTCTCTTCTAAAGGAACTTCCAAAAATGGCCTACGATGTTGCACGCAATACATACCAGGAAATTGAAGCTAATGCCTCAAATGGTCTGCAACTTGTCGTGATGCTCTACGACGGTGCAATTCGCTTTCTCAATGATGCATCAGCCTGCGTTAAACGGCGCGATCTGCCCGGAAAGGTCCTCGCTGTCGATCGAGCGCTTGCCATCATCGGCGAATTGCAAGCGACGCTGAAGATGGACGAGGGGGCGCATATTTCTAGCTCGCTGGACGGCCTCTACACATACATGACACAGCGTATTCTGGACGCCAGCCTGAGACTCGACCCTGCTCCGTTCGATGAGGTCGTTAGGCTGTTGGCGAATCTCAACAACGGCTGGAAGGAAATTGCCCAACGGAATACGCCACAGATGCCGAACTCCCAACCTGCCGCCGTACCTGGAACGGAGGAGCGTCCGCTGGAACTGTTCGGTTAAGTGAACTCAAATGCCTGCCGAACACAACGCGAGCAACGCGCTCATTCAAGCTCTGGAATTGGGAATTTCCTATCTCCAGAAACTTCATGTCCTGTCGCAGACGCAAAGTCTTATGCTGGACGAGTGCGACTATGAAGGCATCCTGGAAGTCGCCGAATCCAAGGAAGAGATCGTCAACAAGATTGTTGCTCTTGAATTTGGCCAGCTCGCGACGAAAATTCCGGACGAGCATTCCGCAGACTTGCACGCCCTCGCACAGCAAGCCAATCGGCTCCTGACCCGAATATCGGAAGTGGACGGCCGAAATTGCGCACGGTTCGAACGGCTTAGGTCTGAAGCGCGCGAGTTGCTTCAAGTTTCGCGCAACGAGCGCAGCCTACGCAGCACGTACGACTCTCTTAACGTTTAGTCGATTGGTCGATTAAAACTTGGAGTTGAGGCGGAATCTGGCGCTGCTCGTGAAATGTGAAGAGCCGAAGCAAGAGGCTCTGGGTTATCACTGTTCCCTTAGGAACCAGGAGTATTCCGCTCATTGTTCGCACATCTTCATCGAGAACCATCGCTTCGGTGAGGTCGGCCACGTTCACGGTAGCCGCCTTCTGCTGAAACATCTCGCCAGTAACGGCTTCAAGTGCATTCAGCACAGCCGGAAGATAGTCTTCCTGGCGGCGGCGATCTCGCATTGTCTTTAGCGCCGCATGCAGAGTGACGCCCTGCGTGATAATGCGGTGAAAATCACCACATGTTCTGAGAATTTCCCATCCGAGCAGTACCGGGTCTGAAGAGCGATTTAGAGCCGATCGATTCTGTGATGCAGGAAGTGCCATTCGGCCGATGATCGCCGATACCGTTTCAAGCCGCGGTATCTTCGACAATAACTGTTGCGCGAGGTCCGCATGAGTGCCGAATCTCAGAGGATCGATATTGTTTTTTGGCGCAACCAGGAGACCCAGGTTGGAAAGCGTTGCAGCGACCTCGTACTGCCACGCGTCCGGGAGGCCCATAACCTTCACAACACGCTTGACGTACTCAGCAATCCGAAATGCCTGGTTGAATGCAGTTGGATTGATGAGACCTATGACTTCCGTGAGAACGCGAATGCTACCGTGCAGCGTCTGCTCAAGAATTTCTTTTTCCGCACGAATGAGGTGGTACTGCTTCAGACCATCGTTTATTGCACCCGACAACGCTTCGGGCGGGCAGGGTTTCGTCAAAAAACGAAATACATGGCCTGTGTTGA
>QHXA01000209.1:19246-21750 GCA_003222755.1 Acidobacteriota bacterium | reverse complement strand
TCATTGAATCCCGCCGACTCGACTACGAGCGTGTCGCCCTCCCAGTGGGCCACCGAATATCCTAACCACGTCGGGTTCGGATCTTTCGGCAGCTTCCGTCCATCCATATAGATTTGCCGGTAGCGCCCGGTGCCACTCTCGTAAAGCAGCGCCACGAGAGTGGGCGTTTGAATGATCCGGTACATCGCATTAAGCATTTCCGACGGACCCGTAGGCAGGCAGTTCGTAACGGGATCATCCCGGTGGAAGTCCTGGATGCGCTCCATCAAGACGGCTTGCGCTGCCGGCCGGAAGATGGCTTCATCCTTCAGATCTTGTATGAGGTCAAAGCGATAGGGGTTTATTCCGGCCTGCCAGATGCCGGACAAATCCGGCTTGCCCTCAGGCGTCCGGGGCACGGGGGCCGTCAGGTTCGGTTTACCATCGGCTGTCCGAGGAATCCCCGGCGTCGGAAAGTCGAGCCACTGAGCGCACAGCGAAACGGGGAGAAGCAATAACGCCGCGGTGATGGCGATTCTCTGCACGAGGACTCTCCTGCTCGGCGACGATGCTGCCAGTCTGTCTAGTATCGTTACGGCGCATATTATACTGCATCAAAGCCGATCACCGGGTAGCCTCCGATCCGCTCACAGAATTACTTCTTGGTGAGAGGCGCAGTCCAATTGAGGACGACTGTGATCGGCGTCGAGGTTGACGCCGCGAGCGGCGTGTTCACGAGGAAACGCTGGCCATCGGCGCCGACTTCGTATTGGCGCGATGTACCCGGAATCAAGGTCGTGCCATTGAGCGACGTTTGAAATCGCGCTACCGGACACAACGTCAGCGTCGGTTGGCGCGGTGCTTCCCGACTATAAAGTGACGGACTTGCCGTTGGGAGGCCGCAATGTCATCGATCTGGTCGGGACGATGAGCGGCGTGCAGCGGGGCGGCCGCGACAATACTTTCGCCATCTTTGCCGGCAATAGATCCAGCGGCGTGACAACAACACGGGATGGTGTCAGTGTCAATGACACGCGGCACAATGACGTTGGCGCAATGGCCGTGACGTATACCAGCCCGGACTTGGTCGAAGAGGTGCGCGTTATTGCCTCGCCTGCAGATGCCGAACTGGGACGCGGCACAGCGCAGGTGCAAATGGCGACGCGAGCGGGAACGAACCAGTTCCGCGGCTCTCTGTTTTGGACGAATCGCAACTCCGCGTTGGACGCCAGCAACTGGTTCAACAACTTTAGCCGCATCGATAAGGATTACTCGAACCGGAATCAGTTTGGCGGACGTCTGGGCGGTCCGATCATCAAGAACAAAACGTTTTTCTTTTTTCTCTATGATGGACAACGTTTCGCCACGCGAGACACTGTCGTCGGCAATGTCCTCACGCCACAGGCGCGGCAAGGCATCTTCCGTTATTTCCCCGGAGTGCAGAGCGGCAACGCGGTTTCGAATAACCCGACTGTCGATCTGGCTGGCAATCCGGTGACGCCTCGAGGCGCATCGGGCCCTCTTTCTTCCTTCAGCGTGTTCGGCCGCGACCCGCTTCGGCCCGGATTCGACACGAGCGGATGGGTTCAGCTGGCGCTTTCGAGAATGCCGATGCCGAATGACTATACAGTCGGCGATGGCCTGAACACCGCAGGGATTCGCTGGACCCGGCACAGAAGAGACATAGACAATAATCAGGGCACTTCACCGAACACGAACCGGGACAATTTCAACCTCCGCCTCGATCACAATTTCAACTCCAACAACAAGCTGTTTTTCACCGGTACGCGTGAATGGGACATTAGCGATCTGCAGATCGCTCCCTGGCCGGGTGGTTACGGCGGCTATTTTAGACGCCGGCCGAGCATACTTACGGCATCCTTGGTGTCCACACTCTCACCGCGCATCGTGAACGAATTCCGCTTCGGTCAGCGGCGGCAGGTCCTGATTGCGCTGTCGGGATTTGAAAGGCCTGATCGGCGGGGCCCCGAGGCATTTTCGCTTCTGCCCAGAAACAACAAGATCCCGTATGTACCCAAGACAGTCGAATTCACCGAGAACTTCATCTTTGGCGGCTTCAACGGCACGCGCGGCAACGACGCGCCCCGGTGGTCCCATCACGCATTCAAAGTTGGAGGGGAATTGGGAATCACAAAAGCCTTGGGATACACCAATCAATAGGTTTATCCCTATGTCGAACTCGGACCTGGCGGAGTACCGGTGACTGGAATTGATGCCGTCGCAATTCCCGGCCTTGATGCCGGCCAGCACTCCAGAGCGATCGAGCGCCATCACTTCCGCGCATCCCGGCTGCGAACGGCGCTGTAGTTGAGAATTCTTTCGTCGGCGGTCAGCACGGTTAATTCATGACAACGGGCCGCAGCGACCAAAACGCGATCGGCGGGATCTTTATGAAAGGGAGAAGGCAGGGCATACGCCTCCAAGGAGATCTCATGAGAGACCTGTACAGTTCGCGCTTGAAGGGCGTGCAGGGCGCGCTCGACCCAGTCTCGCAAGGCGATCGA
>QHXA01000209.1:11058-19063 GCA_003222755.1 Acidobacteriota bacterium | reverse complement strand
CAGCATTTCCCAGTCCTTGCTGGCATCCAATTGAGCGATATCTCGCCGGATACGCATGTTGCCTTTGAGAGTCCCTAGCCGCTTGCCAGGCGTGCTGTTGGTAAACGGTTCAACCCGCGCCATCGGCCGGCCTCGGAGTGTCACTACAACGGGCTCACCCGATCGGGCCACTTCCTTCAGAACTGCGATGCATTTTGTCTTGAAATCCGAAACCTGCATGGTTTTCATGATTACCACAATAACTTGGTCAAGAGACTAGGTCAAGTGACGCGGGAGCTATTCACACGAAGATGCAGGTTGAAGTGAAGGTATAACCCGACGCGCATGACCCTGACTCACGCATTGGGCCATACGAAATCATCGCTCGGATTGGCGAAGGCGGAATGGGTATCGTGTTCCGGGCGCGCGACGCGCAGTGGCTACGCGGCGCCGTCGTGATGGGGTTGGTCGATGGCGAAACGCTGGCCGAAAACGGGGGATCCGCTCCAATGCGACGTTGCCGGTTTCATTCTAAAACGGCAGTTCGTCGGGGTACCCCTTTGACTGTACTGTAGCGGCGGTCTATGACCGCCGCTGATCCCCCAATTGCGGCATCCTCGGTGGTCACCGCCGCTACAGTCAAATGCAATCACGCAAAGTATTCTGTTGCGAGATCAGATTTGCTCGAGAAGATTGTCGCGGAAACGCGTTAAAGCGGAAATTAGTGATGCCCGAGTTTTGTTCCAATTATGGATGAGCAGGATGAGCTTCTCCACGTCCAACTCAAATTCATACGCGTGGCGGAACACATGGCGGAATCCGCGCAGGTCGTTCAGGAATCCACGCAACTCGGCCGGCAATACTGCAGGACGAATCTTCGGAATTTCCAAGAACATTTTAGTGAGCAGTTCCCTGTGCCATTGCACCGGATCCGTGACGTGATTCTCAAAGGTGCGCGAGACTTGCTCGAAGATGTTCTCGAGAGCTGTATAGATGTTATGCAACACGTAACCCGCCGCGGCAACATCGCGGAAACCCGGGGCGGGAACGCCGTTCAACGCCATCCCCAGGGGAGTCAATTCCGCATCCAGCCGATGGATCGCCTCGAGATCCCGGGTGATCATCGCACTTAAAGCGGCGATTTGTGACGGTTCAGGCTTCATACAGCAGCTTTCCCCATCGCAGGACCTCGGCGCGAACCGCTGGATCTGCGGTCTCCAGCAGCACAAGATCGATGGGAATTCTCATACGCTCATCGAGCTCCGACCATGCCCGGTACCGCTCGTTCGAAGACATTCCCTCCACTGCAAAATCGAGATCCGAGCGCCAGTCCAGCCGCCGCCCTTTTGCGGCGGAGCCGAATAGCCAGATCCGGCGGACACCCGGCCAATGCGAAAGGAAATCCACGGCCTTTCCTATCTCCTGATCAACGACTTCATTCGAGATTGGCGGCCGCATGGATCGATTGTAGCGCACCGGAACCCAGTAAAGAGGGTTCTTGCTTGCCTAACTAGTTCGACTTTTTATCTGTCCACGCAGGCGCCGGCAAATTTGCTGAGGACCGCGTAAAGGTTCTTCGCATCGACAGGCTTCGCGATGTAGTCATCCATTCCGGCTTGAATGCATCGTTCGCGGTCGCCGGCCATGGCATGCGCGGTCATGGCGACGATCGGAACGTGCGAGCCTGTAGTTTTTTCCCTTTCGCGGATGATGGCCGTGGCTTCGAAGCCACTCATTTCCGGCATCTGGACATCCATCAGGATCAAGTCGAACGTGCGTTTCGCCGCGGCGGCGACAGCTTCACGGCCTGTCGTGGCCGGCTCCACCGTATGTCCGTGTTTTTGCAGAAGGCGAATCGCGACTTTTTGATTTATGAGGTTGTCTTCGGCCAGCAGAATATGTAGCGGCGCCTCTGGAATAGGATTCCGCATACTGTCTGCGCCGGACACTGCATCGGCTGGGTGTTGCTCTCGGACGCCCTCAAACTTCGCAGTGAAATAAAACGTGCTGCCGTGCCCGTGTTCGCTTTCGACCCAGATTTTGCCTTTCATCAAATCGACGAGCCGCGCCGAAATTGTCAGGCCTAGGCCGGTTCCGCCGTATTTGCGGGTAGTGGAACCATCTGCTTGTGAAAAGGCTTCGAAGATCAGGTCCTGTTTTTGCTTGGGGATTCCAATGCCGCTGTCGGACACAGAGAAAAGCAGCTCCACGCAGCCATCCCGGTTTTCCGTGGCAACGACGTTCAGCAAGACATAGCCTTCAGCAGTGAATTTCAGCGCATTGCCGATGAGGTTTGTCAAAACCTGCCGCAAACGAACCGCGTCTCCCGAAATTCTTGTTGGAACGTTCTCGTCGACATTCGCTTCAAGCCGCAGTTGTTTGGAAAGTGCGCTTGCCGAGAACGACTGCATGATTTCCCGAATGGTCTGGCGAAGGTGGAAAGGTTCATTTTCCAGATCGACCTTACCGGCTTCTATCTTCGAAAAATCGAGAATGTCGTTGATGACCGTCAGCAGGGACATTGCGGAGCTCTTGATGATGGAGGAGCACTCCCGCTGGTTGTCAGTCAACGCAGTATCCAAGAGGACATCCGTCATTCCGGTGATGCCATTCATGGGCGTGCGAATCTCGTGGCTCATGTTTGCGATGAATTCGCTCTTCGCCCGGCTGGCGGTTTCAGCTCGCGTCTTCGCACCATCGAGTTCTATCGTGCGTTCCTTCACTTTGCCATCGAGGTCTGCCAGGATCGCCTGCAGTTCGCTGTTGACCTCATCGCGCGACCGGATCACCTGCTGCAGTTCAGTGTAGGACTCGTTCAGCCGCACCGAGAGCTGGTCAAAATCCCTGGTTAGTTGCGCGATTTCCGCGGGAGCGCGCGCAAAAGCGGCCGCCGGTTTATCAGGAATGCCATGTAGATTGAAGTTGCGGACGTTGCGTACAAGTCCTTCGATAGGAAGCGTCAGTTTACGGCTGAGCAGGTGTGCCACTACATTTGAAATTGCAACGGCAACCAGAATGAGGAGCATCGTCATGAGATAGTATTGATTGATTTCACGATCGATCTCCGACACGGGCTGCTGGACGAAAACCTTCCACGAACTCTTCAGAAGCGTTGCCGGCACGACAAGCTGTTGCGCGCTGCCTGCATTCTCCCGATAGTAAAAAAATGGCGTGTACAGCTGAGAACTGCTCTGGACCAGATTTTTGAGCTGCTGCATGAACGAATAGGAAACCGAATTGGAGTAAACGACGCGGTCCTGCCGATCGAGTATGGTGATCGTTGCCTGACGGATCGAGGCGTAGTCGCGACCAAAATTCTTGAACTTGTCCAGATTCAGTGACGCAGCGAGCACTGCTTTGACATAGCCGTCGCTCCCGAGAATTGGAGCAGAGATAACCACCAGTGGCAGAGCCTGAGCACCGGATGCCGTGCGGCGTGCGGCGCGCGCGTCGGAAACGTATGCCTGACGGGTGGCCACAGGTATCTGAACATAATCCCTGTCTTTTAAAATCGATGGGCTGGGTCCTGCCGGCTCCCACGCAATGACTTCTCCTGCCGGCGTGATGGCCAGGAGGCTGAAGAAGGCGTCGGACCTGGAAAGTTCCTCGCGAAGGATCGGCGCGATGACTGGCGCCGTCAACGTGCTTCCGGACATATGGTCGGCCAGTTCAGCGACGGCTCGCTGCTGGTACTCGAGATAATCATCAATGTTGCGCCGGATTGCCGTAGCCGCTTCTTCCAGGCGCGACTTTGCTTCCGTGCGTAGCTTCTCAGTATAAGTGCGCTCGTGAATTGTGCTGAGCAGCAACAGCGGCACTATTGCCACAACGATGAAGTTGTAGACGAGATATTCTTGAAAGCCCCGGCGGTTTACGGTTCTTCGCTCGCCAATGATGTAGGTGACCGCGCCGGTCGAGACGAACACTTCCGCGATCAAAGTGATCATGACACCGTTGAGAAGGAATCTCACCAGCGTTACCCACGCTTCTGCATTCACGACCCCTAGCCCAAGCCGGTACACGGTAATGCTCCACGGCAAAACCGCGCATAATCGGAAAATGAAATCTGCGACGACCGGCTGAATCGAATGCCTTCGAACAGCCCAGCTAACGACCACGGCCTCAATTGCGGCAAGCAGGACAACATAGAGCTGATTCCAAGCCGGGATCAGTGTCAGGCTTGCAATGATTCCGGCAAGCAATCCATAGGCGGGGCCAAAGAGGATTCCCGCCGACAGGTATAGCGCTCCACCAAAATGGAAAGTGACTCCCGTGAAGATGGGCACGGGAAACAGATTGATAAGTAAACCCAGGACTCCGGCGCCTGTCGTGAGCAATACACGTGTTCGCTGCTGCATTCGATCAGTCTCCAGTATCAGGCGCTGTGTACTCGTAGACAGACACTGGCGAGAACGTGCCCAGCAGGGTGTACAGAATTTTTGAATCGATCGGCTTCGGAAGGTAATCGTCCATGCCTGCTTCGAGGCATCGCTCGCGGTCACCGCTCATGGCGTGAGCTGTCATTGCGACGATCGGAACGTGGTTGCCCGTGTTCCGTTCCCTCTGCCGAATCAAGGCGGTCGCTTCGAGCCCGCCCATTTCTGGCATCTGCACATCCATAAGAATGACGTCGAAATTACTGCGTGCGGCGGCTGTGACCGCCTCTAAGCCGGTACAAGCGACTTCGACGGTATGGCCACGCCGTTCCAGGAGGCGCACGGCTACTTTTTGATTGACGGGGTTGTCCTCTGCCAGAAGTATATGAAGCGGGGCTTCAAAATCAGACGAATCCGCCGTGTTCATTCCCGGCGCTTCTGCAGGCTCTTGCAGCTGTATTACTTCAAGAATCGCTGTGAAGTAGAACGTGCTGCCGCAGTCTTCTTCACTCTCGACCCAAATCCTTCCTTGCATCAATTCAACTAATCGCGCGGAGATCGTCAGGCCTAGTCCGGTTCCGCCATACTTGCGGGTAGTCGAACCATCGGCTTGGGAGAAAGCTTGAAAAATGAGGGCCTGCTTATCTCTTGGAATGCCGATTCCGGTGTCGGACACCGCGAAGAGCAGCTCTACATTTCGACCGCACGTTGAGCGGGTTCCAACATTCACGCAGATGCGGCCTTCCGACGTGAACTTCAGTGAATTGCCGATTAGATTCGTTAGTACCTGTTTCAATCTGACGGCATCACCGGCAATCATGCCGGGAACGTTATCGTCGATGTGCGTTTCGACTTGGAGTTGCTTTGAGGCCGCCGTTGCCGAAAACGACTGGATGGTTTCACGAACCGTTTGCCGAATCTGGAATGGCTCCTTTTCCAATTCGATCTTGCCGGCTTCGATCTTCGAGAAATCGAGGATGTCATTGATGATGGTGAGCAACGAGGTCGCGGAACTTTTGATGATCGCGGCGCACTCCATCTGATCCTCACTCAGTGGGGTACCCATCAAGATGTCTGTCATACCCATGATTCCGTTCATCGGGGTGCGAATTTCGTGGCTCATGTTGGCGATGAATTCGCTTTTTGCGCGATTGGCCGCCTCGGCTCGCGTCTTTGCCGCGCTGAGTTGAATTGTGCGTTCTTTCACTTTGCCGTCCAGGTCGCTCAAAATCCCTTGTAGCTCCGCATTTACTTCGTCACGGGAGCGGATGACCTGGTGAAGTTCGGTATAGGACTCATTCAAGTGTATGGAGAGCTTGTCGAAGTCCGTTGCCAGTTCTGTGATTTCGGCCGGAGGGCGCGGAGGCAATTCGGTGGAGTGCTTCACGCTACCGTGCAGATTGAGGTCGCGTACCCGTGTGACGAGGGCGGCAATCGGCAACGTCAGCTTCCGGCTTAGGAAATGAGCGACGATGATTGAGCTGGCGATTGCCGTCAGAACCAACAGCATCGTTGTCGTGTAATACCGGTTGATGTCGCGATCGATTTCCGAGACGGGCTGTTGGACAAAAATTTTCCAAGGACTGTTACGACCCTTCGTCGCGGCGGCCAGGTATTTCCCTGAGCCGGCGTGTTCCTGGTAGAAAAAACTTTGCTTTGACTCCGAGATATTTCGCAGAAGCGAGGAGTTCTGCAGTGACTGATTGAAGGAGTAGGCCGATGAACTCGAATAGATTACATTATCGGACTGATCCGCTATGACAATCGAAACTTGCCGGATGGTCCCGTAATCACGCCCGAAATTCTTAAATTTGTCCAGGTTCAGAGCGCTTGCGAGAATCGCGCGCATGTTGCCATCGGGGCCGAATACCGGCGTTGAAATCACTACGACGGAGGACTACCAGGCTCAATCCGAACTGCCCTTGGAGTGGAAATGTATGTCTGGTGAGTCGCAAACACCTTCTGAAAATAATCGCGGTCGCGCAAATTCGGCTGCAGGACGCGCGGTTCCCACGCGATCACCTGTCCAGTCAGGCCGATTACAACGAAGCCATTGACTCCGTCGTAAATTGCGTGCTCGTGTTTAAGGATCGGCAGGACATTGGATTCCGTCAGCGCAATACTCGACAGCCGATTCGAAAGTGTCACGACGGCTCGGCGATGGTAAACCAGATAATCATCGACATTTTGCCCGATGGCCCGCGCGGCCTCTTCCAGCCGCGACGCCGACTCAGTGCGATTTTTCTGCGTATACGCCCGCTCGTGAATGACGCTCAGAAGCAGTAGCGGGATGACAGCGACGACCATGAAATTGTAGACGAGATATTGTTGGAACTTGCGGCTTCCGAAAACAGCTCGATCGGTCGTGAGCGAATGGATCCTTCGCAGCGACAGCAACAATTCTGCAATTATCGCGATAATGACACCGTTTAGAAGCAGGCGTACGATGCTGACCCACACTTCTGCGTGCAACGGCGCCAAACCTAGCTTGTATATCGTGATGCTCCACGGCAGCAACGCGCAGACACGGAACACAAAATCCGCTGCGACTACCGGAACCGAATGCCGCCGTACAGCCCACGCGACCACCGATGCTTCAATGCCGAACAGCAGAAGCGAATACAGATGTCTCCAGTCCGGCAGCAACGGTATGTTGGCAATTATGGCCGCCAGGAATCCGTACGCCGGCCCAAGCAACATACCCGCGCAGAGGTAGAGCGCTCCGCCGAAGTAGAAAAGGACGCTCGTAAATATCGGAACGGGAAATAGATTGATGACCAGACCTGTTAAGCCTGCCCCGATACTGAGCACAACTGGCTTCCGATACGCCATTAAAGTTGTTCTCCGGCGTACGTTCATGCCGTCGCATCCAGCATTTCGCGGGTGGACTGCTTTTGATGCTGGTCTGGTTCGCGGATATTTTCGGCGCCAGGTAGATAGATTCGAAACGTGGTCCCTTTTCCCGGCTCGGAATCGACAGCGATGCTGCCGCCGACCTGTTTGACGATTGCATAAACAGTCCAAAGTCCAAGGCCGGTTCCCTGGCCTTGCGGCTTGGTCGTAAAGAATGGCTCAAAGAGACGGCGTTTGATTTTCTCTGTCATTCCGCAGCCCGTATCGCAGACGGACAGGAGTACGTAGCGTCCGGGTTGCAGTTGCAATTGGCTCTGTCTCTGATCCTCTTCAACAACGATAGTCTCGGTCTTGATCATCAACAGTCCGCCACATGGCATTGCGTCGCCTGCGTTGACAGCCAGGTTCACCAAGACCTGTTCCATCTCGACCGGGTCGACACGAACTGAGACGACATCCGGAAAAAGCGCGGTCTGCACCTCGATGTGTTCGCCGACCAGACGCGCAATCGTTTCACCTGCAGCTCTCACGACGCGGTTCGGATTCACAATTTTCTGCTGCAGAAGAGACTTGCCGCTGAACGTTAACAACTGTCGAGTCAGGCTGGTTGCCCTGGCAGCCGCCTTCTGGATCTCATGGACCTTCGAGACAATCTCAGGATCCGTGATGTCCTCCGACAGCATTGCCGCGTGTCCGGAAATTACAGTCAGCAGATTATTGAAGTCGTGCGCTACGCCACCGGCAAGGCGGCCGGTGGCTTCCACGCTTTGACATTGCCTTAGCCGCTCTTGCAGCCG
>QHXA01000209.1:577-10965 GCA_003222755.1 Acidobacteriota bacterium | reverse complement strand
AGGCGTATTTCGAACCTTATCCCACCGAACGCCATCGGCAAACTGCGCGAATTCCTCCGTCGCCTGGATGTCCAGCATCGTTTTGGAAAGAAATTCTTTTCGTGAATACCCGTAATAACTGAGCGCCGCATCGTTTACATCCAAGAACGCATGCGTCTCGTGGTCGATAACAAACATTGGAGTGCGATTACTTTCAAACAGATATCGCGCCGGCTGAATCTTCTTACCAGTCGATTTGAAAAGCATTGGTCATCCTTAACTGTGGAGCCATCGTCCTGATGGCTATCGGCAGTTGAAAACAGGGACATCACAAACGCAAGCGGATTGTCGGCGACTCGTCTTGATCGTCAGACTTGTCAAAAATCCGTTGCCACATGTCGCAAAAACGTTTCGCGTCTGGCTTCAGTGCGGTTCAGTACATCCTCGTTTCAACTGATTACCTCGATAGCGCCTTTGGTACAGGAGGTGCCTTCGCCGTGGGGGAGGAACCTGTAACATGCGCTTTGTTCAGACTGTCTGTTCGAAGTTGCAGCGGCTCCTATCTCCTACCCACCGCGAAAGGACTATCGAGGCCCATACGCTGGAGTTGCGCAAGATCAACGCGGAACTGAAGATCGCAAAAGAGCGGGCGGAAGACGCGAACCGCGCGATGGGCGAGTTTCTGGCGAACATGAGCCACGAAATCCGTACGCCTTTGAATGGCATTATCGGAATGACCGAGCTGGCGTTAGACACGGCGTTGAGCGATGAGCAGCAGGAATACCTGAACATGCTAAAGATTTCAGCCGATTCCTTGCTGAGTGTCGTCAATGATGTGCTCGATTTTTCGAAAATCGAGGCGGGCAAACTCGAAATCGACTCCGCGGCTTTCAGCATCCGCGACTGTATTGAATCAGCGATTCGCCCTTTGGCTGTCCAGGCGCATCAGAAGAATTTGGAATTAGCGACGGATATTGTTCACGATTTGCCCGACAGCGTCATCGGCGACTCAGGCCGCCTCCGGCAGGTACTCATCAATCTCTTGGATAATGCCATCAAGTTTACGGAGGTTGGTGAAGTCATCGTCCACGCCAGCCCAGAATCGCGATCCGATGAAAGCGTCGTGCTGCATTTCACCATCAGTGATACTGGTATCGGAATCCCAGAAGAAAAACAGCAACTCGTATTCGAAGCCTTCAGGCAGGCGGATGGCTCGACGACACGGAAATACGGCGGCACCGGCCTTGGTCTCACGATTTCAAGCCGTCTGGCTGGTCTCATGGGTGGTCGTGTATGGGTCGAGAGCGAAGTCGGACGCGGGAGCCGTTTCCACTTCACTGTGCAGCTCGGTTTGCAGAAGAACCAAGCAACCGCCATTGTGCCCGAGCTTCAACTGAGCGGACGGCGTGTTCTCGTTATTGACGACAATCGAACCAATCTACGCATTCTCCAAGATGTGCTGCGAAACTGGGATATGGATGTGACCATCGCGGACAATGGCGCTACCGCGTTGCAACTTCTTCAACCTGCGCAAAACGATCTGCAACCGTACGAACTCGTTTTACTCGATTGTCACATGCCTGAAATGGACGGCTTTATGGTGGCCGAGCGCACTCGTCGGACATGCGGTTCTCAACCAATCATTCTGATGCTAACGTCCGCAGCGCAATATGGCGACCTCGAGCGGTGCAGGTCGCTTGATATCCACTCACATTTAACGAAACCGATCCGTCAGCAGTACCTGCTCGAGGCAATTAAACGCGTGTTCGAATCCAAAAGCGCCGTGGAACCTATCCTGCCTCTCGAAGAGCCGCGGGTGTTCGCGCCGCCTGCGGGTTTGAGGCTGCTGCTTGCCGAAGACAACGTGGTCAATCAGAAGGTCGCGGTCCGAATGTTGGAAAAGTGGGGACACCGTGTACGCGTCGTGCCGGACGGGAAGCAGGCCGTTGAGGCTGCCACGAGTCAGGATTTCGACGCCATCCTCATGGACGTTCAGATGCCCATCGTCGGAGGATTCGAAGCGACAGCATTGATTCGAGAAGCTGAACGCTCCAACGGCCGGCATATTCCCATCATCGCGATGACCGCACACGCTATGCAAGGCGACCGGGAAAGATGTCTGATCGCGGGAATGGACGCCTATATTGCAAAGCCCATTTCGGCAAAGGAAGTTGCTGAGGTTCTCCGATCGGTGGTGATTCGCGCGGATATCGAGGTCCGGTCTCTGGAGATCGCCGCTGAAGATCTAACCTTGGCTCGTGAAGCGATCCTGCGGCGGATGGATGGGGATTTTGAACTTCTGAAGGAACTCGCAGTTGCGTTTATGGTGAACAGCGAACAGGTGCTCAATGAAATGCGAGCGGCAATCGATGCAAACGATTTTGTTTCTTTGCGCCGAGTTGCCCATACCTACAAAGGATCGGCCGGCCTGTTCGAGCTGAAAGATATTGTGAGGAGATCCGAAAAATTGGAGCTGATCGCGGAGGAACGGAATACGGCCGAAGCTGCCGTCCTGGTTTGTGAACTCCAGGTGCATACCGCGAACGGCCGCGCATTTTTGCGCTCAATCATAGAGGAAGTTCCATGCGCATCCTGATTGCGGACGATGATCCGATTTCACGGCGACTGCTCGAAAGCACCGTGAAGAAGTGGGACTATGAGGTCGTCCTGTGCGCCGACGGGTGTGATGCGTTGTCGCGGCTTCAGGGGGACTCGGCGCCGGATATCGCCATTCTCGATTGGATGATGCCGCAACTGGATGGTCCGGAGGTTTGCCGCAGGCTGCGAGAGAGTCCCACTGCTGCGCCAATTTATATCATCCTGCTCACAGCAAAAGGGCAGCGTGAAGACATTATTCAGGGATTGCAGTCGGGAGCCGATGACTATGTGACGAAGCCCTTTCACCAGCAGGAACTCTCTGCCCGCCTGCAAGCTGGAGTTCGAATAACGGAACTGCAACACAAATTGGCGGCAAAGGTGAAGGATCTCGAAATCGCTCTGATGCGGCTTCGGCGTGTGCAACAAGCACAGAAGCTCGAGTCGCTCGGCCAACTGGCCTCCGGCGTCGCGCATGAGATCAACACGCCGATTCAATACATCGGCAACAATATGCGTTTCCTTAAAGAAGCCTGGCAAGAGATCCAGAGTACGTTGCCGAGCACGGCCTCCGACCCCAATCTGGATTTCCTCGTCAATGAAGTACCGTCTGCGATTGATCAATCACTGGAAGGCGTGCTGCGTGTCAGCAAGATTGTCCGGGCAATGCGCGATTTTTCGCATCCCGCAAGCGAGAACAAAGTACAAACCGATATCAACCGCGCGGTGGAGACAACGATCACCGTTGCAACGAACGAATGGAAGGACGTCGCGGCGATCATGCTGGATCTGGACCCGACGCTTCCCACAGTTCTGTGTCTCCCGGGCGAGCTTCAGCAGGCTCTACTGAACATTATTGTCAATGCGGCTCAATCGATAGCGGAGATGGTCGACGAAACGAAAGAGAAAGGCACAATCCGCGCGAGCACCAGGACAGTTGATGGATATCTGGAAATTCGAATCGCCGACACCGGCACCGGTATTCGTGAAGAGCACCAGCAAAAAATATTCGAGCCGTTTTTCACAACGAAGGACGTCGGAAAAGGGACAGGTCAAGGGCTGGCCATCGCACATTCGGTTGTTGTCCAGCAGCACAACGGAAGGATGTGGTTTGAGACCCAGCTTGGCAAGGGCACAACTTTTATCATTCAACTCCCCATGGATGGAATAGGAGTATCGACAGGTGAAAAGCATGAAGCGAATTTTGTTCGTTGATGATGATGTTAATGTGCTGAACGGTGTCCGGCGAGGTCTTCATACCATGCGCGCAGAGTGGCAGATGGACTTCGTCGATAATGCGGCAAACGCGATGGACATCCTCGACAGCGTGCGGGTGGACGCCCTGGTCACAGACATCCGAATGCGGCAGATGGACGGCTTCCAGCTGCTAAAGGAAACACGAAACACCTACCCGCAAATCGTGCGAATCGTTCTGTCGGGTCAAACGCAGCAGGACGCACTCGCTCGTTCACTGTCGTCGATGCATCTGTTTCTCAGCAAGCCTTGCGATACTGAACTGTTGAAACATCGCGTCCGCGACATTCTCGCGCGCGGTGACGAAATTCGTGATGAGACCCTCAAGAGCCTGGTTGCGCAGTTGGGAGGAGTCCCGAGCCTGTCGCTGATGTTTTTCGAATTAATGAAGCTATTCGATGCCGAAAAACCGGATCTGAAGAAGATTGCGCAAGTCATCTCGATGGATATGGGCATGTCGTCTACGCTCTTGCACTTTGTCAATTCCGGCTATTTTGGGCCGAGTAATATAACGTCCAACCCTGAGCGCGCGGTTCGTTGGCTCGGATTGGAAACCGTCCGTGAGCTGATTGTGCGCAACCGCCTTTGCTGCTCGTTTGATGCAAGCGGTTTTGAACACTTCGACGTGATGAGCCTCTGGAGCAACTCCATATCGATGGCCACGTCCGCGCGTGCTATCGCCGTATCGCACTCCAAGGATGCCGTGCTGGCCGATGACGCCTTTGCTGCGGGTCTGTTTCATGATATTGGCCAAGTCGTGCTGGCAAGCAGGCTAGGTCACTTCTACGATTCCGTTATCCAGCGTTCAATGTCGCGTGGAGAACCGGTGTGGGAAACCGAGCGGGACATGATTGGCTCGACGCATGCGGAAGTTGGTGCTTATCTGCTCGGGCTGTGGGGAATGCCGGATGCGGTGGTGAATGCGGTGGCTCAGCATCACTCAACGGCGTACGACGGCACCGAAGAGTTCAGCGCATTAACGGCTTTGCGCCTTGCCGATAACTACCGCCAGCAAAACCTATGCAAGACAGGATCCTGATCGTCGATGACGACGACCTCGTGCTTGCCTGTTTCCAACGTTTGCTGGGACGCCGCTTCAATGTCGAAACCGCGATGGGACCATATGCCGCGCTCGATGCCATTACAGCGCGGGGGCCATATGCGGTTGTGCTGTCGGATCTGCGGATGCCCGGCATGAATGGTGTGCAACTTCTGGAGAAGGCGAAGAAAGTCTCGCCAAATACCGTTGGCGTCGTGCTCAGCGGGAATGTTCAAACGACTGAAATCAAGTCAGACGCTGTTTACAAAGTCCTCGATAAACCATGCCCAACCGTCATTCTCACGAATGTGTTGACGGAAGCAATCAGCCGTCACCATGAACTGTGCAGAACCGAACTGTAGGGGCGGGTCTATAGACCGCCCCTACAGTTCGCGGCGTCCTTCTAAGGCCTTGGTCATGGTCACCTGGTCGGCGTATTCCAAGTCGCCGCCGACCGGAAGGCCTAAGGCCAGGCGCGTCACCCGGATACCTAGAGGCTTAATCAAGCGCGAGAGATAGAGTGCGGTAGTCTCGCCTTCGACGTTGGGATTCGTCGCGACGATGACTTCTTCGATACTTCCGGTTTGGAGTCTTTTGAGCAACGAAGCGATGGCAAGTTGGTCGGGGCTCACACCTTTCAGCGGCGAAATCGATCCCATCAGCACGTGATACCGGCCTTTGAATTCATGGGTGCTCTCCACCGGCAGGATATTGTTGGATTCTTCTACGACGCACAACACACGATCGGAGCGGGAAGGCTGCGTACAGAAGTGGCAGGGATCGACGTCGGTAAGATTATTGCAGACGGAACATCGGTGGATCGTGCGTTTGACTTCCAGAATGGATTCCGCCAGCTCCGCAGCATCGGCCTGATCCATTTTCAAAATGAAAAACGCGAGCCGCTGAGCAGATTTCGCACCTATGCCCGGTAACTTTTTGAATTGTTCAATGAGCCGATTAACGGGTTCTGCGACATCCATTCTTCAGAACAACCCAGGAATCTTCAATCCGCCGGTCAAGCTCCCCAGCTGCCCTGCTAACGCTTCATCGACTTTGCGGATGCCTTCGTTGACTGCGGCCACAATGAGATCCTGGAGCATGTCCTTGTCGCCGGTCGTGAAAACCTCGGGATCAATCTGAATGGATAGCAGGTGCTTTTGGCCATTCATTTTGACCGAGACCATGCCGCCGCCCGCAGTCGCGTCCACTACGGTTGATTCCATCTGCTTCTGCAGCTTTTCTTGCATCTGCTGAGCTTGCTTCATCAATTGCTGCATGTTCATGTTCATAAATTATTCCCCTTTCGCGGGCTTAACTTGGGCCAGGTCTCCGCGGAACACTTCGAGAAAACGCTTCACCAGAGGCTCATTTTTCACGCTTTCCACAGCGGTCCCGTCTTTCTGCTGTTGGTCTTTCATTATAAGAGACACGGAAACGGCTTTACCAACCAGTTCGCTGGCGGCCGTATCCAGTACGGTCTTGTGTTCTTTCGACTGAAGCAAAGAGAGCTGGGTGGGACTCGTAACCACAATCTGGACGATGTCGCCGGCCCGTTCCACGCGCTCAGCTTTCTGGACGTAGACCGCGGTGATCGCAGATTTCTCCTCAATACTCAATACGGCGGTTGAAGATATCGGCAAATGAAAACGATTCCTGACCTTCACCCGGCTGCTGTTGCGGCGCACGTTCTGGTTCCGGCGCTCGTTTCGGCGGGGGCGTCGCGCTGCCTTTGACTTCGCGAATAACTTCTTCGATGTCGCGGACGTGTCCCACCTTCGCAAGCTTGATAAACCCGACTTCCAAATGAAATCGCGCCTGCGAAGTCCAACGGAGCTCGTTCTCGAGCCGGAGGAGCATGTCGAAAAATCGAATCAGGTCTTGTTCTGAGAAGGCGTCTGCACGGCTGGCCAACGCGCGCTTCTCTTCCGCGCTGCCTAAAACCTTCTCCTCGAGTCCTAGTTTGAGGACCAGAAGATCCCGAATGCGCGCGATGAACTCGCGGACGTACTGTTGAATATTGAGGCCCTGATCGACAACCAGGCCAATATTTTCTAGAAGCGCCTTCGAATCGCGGACTGCGAGCGCATCGAGAGTCCGATCCAGAATTTCACTCGGAATAAAGCCGAGCACGTCGCGGACGTCTTCGTCGGCGACTTCCTGGCCGCTGAAGGAAATGATTTGGTCCAAGAGCGACTGCGCGTCGCGCATGCTTCCTTCAGATGCCTTGACGATGTATGTCAACGCACGCTCGTCGATCTTGACGCCTTCGCGATCTGCTATCTGGCGGAGATGCGCCTGAATTTCCGCAGGTGAAATTGTTCTAAAAATGAACTGCTGGCACCGCGACAAGATCGTAGCCGGAAGCTTATGCCGTTCCGTCGTTGCCATAATGAAGACCACATGCGCCGGCGGTTCTTCAAGGATCTTGAGCAGAGCATTGAAAGCGGAAGTTGATAGCATGTGGACTTCATCGATGATGAAGATCTTGTACCGGCTTCGGGCGGCCGCATATTTGGCATTCTCTCGGAGCTCGCGGATATTGTCGACGCCGGTGTTTGAGGCGGCATCGATTTCGAAAACATCGATCGATTTTCCTGAAGCAATCTCCTGACATGAGGGACAGACATTACATGGGATAATGGTGGGCCCTTGCTCACAATTCAGGCCCTTCGCCAGTATCCGGGCAGTGGTCGTTTTGCCGACCCCCGGGCCCGAGAAAAGATAGGCGTGACCAATTCGATCCATCTGGATCGCATTTTGAAGAGTCTGAATGATCGGCTTTTGGCCGACCACTTCTTCAAAAACCTGAGGCCGAAATTTCCGGGCAATGACTTGGTAATTCATGAGACCGCGCAGCGTGAGGTTGAAGGTTCAAGACAGGCTCAGGGGGATACTGTGTCACATTGGCTTACCCGATACCGTTGCTTCCTTCCGGACCTGGCGGGGTTTTCGGGCTCCAATTGCACAGCCCCCCAAAGCCTGTGCAGTTAAGCGGTTTCCCGCTTAAACGGAGAGAGTGGGATTCGAACCCACGGTGGAGTTACCCCCACACACGCTTTCCAAGCGTGCTCCTTAAACCACTCGGACATCTCTCCCGAACTTGTGACTGTAACATAGGTTGTACCCCTGGAAATGTCGACAACTCAGGAACGCACCCTGAAAGGGTGTCGAGGACTACTCGCACCCTTTCCAGGGTGCGGCTGTTTTTGGTTTCAGCTAACCGGGGGTTGCGCTCGCTCCCGCTCGCTTAACCCCGGCTAATTTCCTGACACGCCTCCGGCGTGCGGTGCCGGCTAAAGCCGGTGGCCTACAGTTTATTAATATGGACCGGCTCCGGGGCCTTGTTAGCCAGAATACGCCGCAGATCGGCGATGAGCTGCCGGTTATCAATCTGGCAGAATTTGTCGGGATACTGTTCGAGCTTTGCAAGGGCCTTCACTAATTGCGCGGTTGCGCCGTTCAGGTTTCCGTGGGCAAGGTGGTGCAGACCGACTGCGGCGTGGACAAGACCCTGATAGAACAATCGGAGAGGACCGCGAGTCGAGCGCCACATGTCTTCCCAAGCCTCGTGAGCCTCGAAGTACCGGCCGGCGTTAAAAAAATTTATTCCAGCATCGAGAAAATTCGACACCTGGCAGCCTCATAACTCACTGAACCGTAAGGGCTAAGCGGATAAAAACCCAGACAGGCAAACCGCTCATCATACTTAGCGGCCACACTTGGCTCAAGACGTATTTTCCGGCCCCAAAAAGCGGCGAGTCTTCGCTTGCAAACGTATCCCCTCTCGGTATTCTTATTCGAGCCGCTACGGATGGCAGCCGGCGGGGTTCTGGAATACGCATTCCAACTACGTCATTTTTCACAGACCAAACCATCGAATTCCCCCGAAAGGAGGAGCCATGCAACCTATTTTATTTTGCAGTCGGTGTCGCGGTATGAGGGTAGGCTGGAACGGGCGTTACGTGTCGCATTGCGTGACGTGTGAAGAATGGATTTCCAAGTCCTCCAAATTGCTCGCCGTTACCGTCCTTTCTGCGGTTCTTGTTTTGGGTTTTCCGTCGCGAAGCGATTCTGTTTTCTCCGGTGGTAGTCCGGAAGAATCAGTGAGAGCGGTTTTTCAGGGGCCTCTGCTCGCCCTGGCTGACCCCGCCGTTCGCTCGATCGAGACCTTCCTGCAGCGGTACGAGGTCGATGAGTCTCAACGCAGCCGCGTTGCTGAGTCGATTGTCTGTAGCGCCCGAAAATACAACCTGAATCCGAGGCTCATCGCCAGCATCATGATCGTCGAGAGTCGGGCAAATCCGTTCGCGATCTCCGGCCGCGATTCCGTTGGCATTATGCAGATCCATCTGCCGACTTGGGGGCGAACGGCGGATCGTGAGGGCATCAACCTCCTGAAAATCGAGGACAATGTCGATTTCGGCGCCCGCATCCTTAGAGACTACGTCCATCAATTCGGGGTTTGGGATGGCGTGAAACGGTATAAAGGTCGGATTTCAGAAGACCCTGATTCGCAGCGTTCTGCCGAGGAATACTTAAATAAGGTCCAAGGCGTCTACGGATTCCAACAGCCGATAGCCTCTGCTGCCAACCTCCTCCAGTAACTCGGATGAGAATTGAGAATTGGGAATTGATCAATGATCAGAAACGATGGCGGATCTGATCAATTCCCAATTCCCAATTCTCATCCGAACGCCCTTAATTGCATTTTTTCCCCAACTTCATAGACCACCCCGACCATTCATCAGTCCAAGTCTTATAGAGTTACTATAAAGTCATATTGACAGTGATCCACTCAGATCCTATATTGGGATCGGTATAAATATCCTGGTAACGATTAGCAGGCTGTAGGGAGGGAACTTTACGATGAGTAAGATCATAGGAATTGACTTGGGCACCACCAACTCCGTCGTCGCGGTAATGGAAGGTGGGGAACCGGTCGTCATTCCAAATCAAGAGGGTGGCCGCACCACACCGTCGGTCGTCGCCTTTGCCAAGAGCAGCGAACGCCTGGTGGGACAGGTGGCCAAACGGCAGGCGGTGACGAATGCGGAGAACACGATTTATTCGATCAAGCGGTTCATGGGCCGCCGCTACGACGAAGTCAACGAAGAGATGAAAATGGTGCCGTACAAAGTGGTCCGGGCCTCTAATGCGGATGCGCGCGTAGAGATCATGGGCAAGGAGTATTTTCCGCCCGAGATCTCGGCCATGATTCTGCAAAAGCTGAAATCCGCAGCGGAGGACTATTTGGGGCAGAAGGTCGAGAAGGCTGTTATCACCGTCCCGGCATATTTCAACGATTCGCAGCGCCAGGCCACAAAGGACGCCGGCCGTATCGCGGGTCTGGAAGTTCTCCGAATCATCAATGAGCCGACGGCCGCGGCTTTAGCCTACGGTCTGGACAAGAAGAAAGACGAAACCATCGCGGTCTATGACTTTGGTGGCGGGACTTTCGACATTTCCATTCTAGAGGTGGGCGAAGGCGTTGTTGAGGTCAAGGCCACGAATGGCGATACGC
>QHXA01000209.1:0-571 GCA_003222755.1 Acidobacteriota bacterium | reverse complement strand
GTGACAACCTCGACCAGCGGATCATCGATTGGATCATCGATGAGTTCAGAAAGGATCAGGGTATCGATCTCTCCAAGGACAAAATGGCTCTGCAGCGCCTCAAGGAAGCTGCGGAGAAGGCCAAGATGGAACTCTCCACAGTTCAGGAAACCGAGATCACTCTTCCATTCATCACGGCGGACGCGACGGGCCCGAAACATCTCAATATGAAGCTGACTCGCGCGAAATTCGAATCGCTGGTGGATGACATCCTTCAGCGTTCGGTAGGTCCTTGCAAGCAAGCACTGTCGGACGCGGGTGTGAAGCCGAGCGACATCGACGAGGTCGTCCTGGTCGGCGGCACCACTCGCATACCGAAAGTTCAGCAGATGGTGCGCGAGCTGTTCGGTAAGGAACCGCATAAAGGAGTGAATCCGGATGAAGTCGTTGCGGTCGGCGCTGCGGTTCAGGCAGGCGTGTTAGGCGGTGAGGTGAAGGACGTCCTGTTGCTCGACGTTACGCCGCTTTCGTTGGGTATCGAGACGCTGGGTGGTGTTTTCACGAGACTCATTGACCGGAACACGACTATCCC
>QHXA01000208.1:11868-13658 GCA_003222755.1 Acidobacteriota bacterium | reverse complement strand
TGATGCACGGCGCGTTCTTCTTTCCTTGTTCGAACAGGTCGCGCACGCGTGAGGCGCCGACGCCGACAAACATTTCAACGAAATCCGATCCGCTGATCGAGAAGAAGGGCACATTCGCTTCGCCCGCGATTGCCCGCGCCAAAAGCGTCTTGCCGGTACCGGGAGGGCCGACCAGCAGTACGCCTTTCGGAATGCGGCCGCCGAGCTTCTGAAACTTCTGCGGCTCCTTCAAGAAGTCGATGATTTCTTGCAACTCTTCTTTCGCCTCATCGACGCCCGCCACGTCTTTAAACGTCACCTTCTTCTGATGCGCGGTCAGCAGGCGCGCGCGGCTTTTACCGAACGACAATGCCTTGTTGCCGCCGCTCTGCATCTGGCGCATGAAGAAAATCCAGAAACCGATTAAGAAAAGGAATGGCGCCCATGAGACGAGTGCGGCCAGCCACGGACTTTGGCTCGGCTTTTCACCCGTGATCTGGACCTGCTTGTCGCGAAGCATGTTGATCAGTTCCGGGTAGTCCATCGGCATCACGGTTTTGAATGGTTCACCCGTGCCGTTGAGGTGGCCCGTGATGTCGGAATCGGCAATCGTGACGTCTTTGACATTGCCGCGCTCAATTTCCTGAAGGAATCGGCTAAAAGGGAAAACCTGCGCACTGTGCGAGGTCGTATGCTGCACCACGTTATAGAGCAGAACAGCGGTCGCCAGTATCAGGACCCAGAACAAAATCGTTTTTGCTGTCGAATTCAATTAAACCCCCAATATAGGTGCCGCCTTTCGCGGCACGCGCCGGCTAAAGCCGACGCCTGCGTCATCACCGTATAGACGCTGCCGAGTACCGAATTGTCCCGAATTAAATCTGTACAGCCTCAATAGCCACTATTTTCTGAGAACGTCCACGAGGGGCAAATTCGCGGGAAACGGGAAATGAGGCCACCCAGATAATCGTCGAATCGGCGACAACCACCGGCCAGCTTGTTCGGTGACTTCTTGGAATCCGTGCGCGCTGAAACAGCTTCTTGAGTTTCCCAGCAGGTAATCCCACCGGTCTGTAATAATCGCCGGGTTTCCAGTTCCTGATTTTAACACACGATCCGATCGAATCCCCATCGACAAATACACGGTGGCCCGGCGTTTCGCACCATTCCGAATCAACGATTTCGGCTCTGAAGACCTTGCCCAGTTCCGGTATATGAATAGAGCCTGGAATTTTCAACTGATATTCGTAATCGGCGCGAACCGTAAGCTTCCGTCGGAACACCAGGCGATTGAATTCACGTGCCACCTCTATTCCGCCGGGAATCTCCACAATTTTCCCACTCTTGCGGTCTTCCAGCAGTGTCCGGACATCCTCAATTCGATCAAACGAGACGTCACGTAACTCCGAACCCGCCTGACGTAATGCGTCACGCAATGCTCTCCGGACCAGGGCAACAGGCGCGGCTCGTAAGTCTGCTGCCGCGATTACGAAATCCTCTTGCTGTTTTGTTCCATGCTTGCTCAACCAGTCCTCGGCAATAGTCCGCATCCAGGCATCTTCCTGCTCCAATATTTCAATAGTCCTACTGAGAGTCTTCACTAGGTTCGGGTTAAATTCCGAGGAAAGGTTGGGAATTGCTGCGTGACGCAGCCGATTCCGCGCAAACTCCAGATCAAAGTTTGAATCATCGGTCCGCCACGGCTGGTTTTGCTCCCTCAAGTAAGCTTCAACTTCTTCGCGGCTGGTTTCAATCAAGGGCCGAATCGTTGTTCCGGAAACAGGCGGCATTGACACCAGTCCCGCCGATCC
>QHXA01000208.1:0-11765 GCA_003222755.1 Acidobacteriota bacterium | reverse complement strand
CTCGACCGGCGGCTTCAATATTTCCTGCAATCAGCAGCACTCTTCTTGTGAAAAAAATCAGGCCCAAACGCTGAGCCAACGTGGCGGTGAATGCTGCGTCATCATCGGAGGCTGCGCCCCGCAAGCCGTGGTTTACGTGCGCGATGCCGAGTTGGTAACGGAGTTCAGTGAGGACAAGCGCCAGACAGACCGAATCGGCACCACCAGACACTCCGACCAACACGCGGTCGCCGGGAAGCAGCATCTGGTGTTTTTGAATGGTCTCGCGGATTTGGGCTGCAAACTTGGAAAACACGGAGAAGTGCCGGAGGGCGGACTCGAACCGCCGACCTAAGGATTATGAGACCTTCGCTCTAACCACCTGAGCTACTCCGGCAAAACATCTAATCTTAGCGTGAACGCCGTTTGCCTGCCAAGGCATGCGCCGGTCCAGCCGGTCCAGCCGGTATGAAGTAGGCTCGGCGGAAAAGCTTGTCTACCCGCACCACCTGAACAATGATGCGGTCACCGATTCGGAAACGCTTTTGCGTGTGCCGTCCGATCAAAGCGTGCACTCTTTGATCAAGTTGGTAATGGTCGCCTGGGATTTCCGCGACGGGGACGAATCCCTCAATGAAAAAATCGATCAACTCGATCGCGAAGCCATCTCGCCAAACGGCGATGATGAGCGCATCGAAGGTCTCGCCCAGGTGCTGTTCCATGAGAAGCATCTTCTTCCAGTCGAATAGCTCGCGTTCCGCTTGATCGGCTTGCCGCTCGCGTTCACTCGATTCACTTGCAATCGCTTCGAGTTGCGCCGGCTGCACGGCAGGTTGCGCGCGCCGCGCCATCGATGCCTTCAAGATCCGATGCACGACGAGATCCGGGTATCGCCGGATCGGTGAAGTGAAGTGGGTATATGAATCCGACGCGAGGCCGAAGTGTCCGATATTTTCTTCCGAATATTTCGCCTGCTTGAACGAACGCAACATCAAATAGGACAAGACGCGTTCTTCCGGCCGGCCTTCAATTGAACTGACGAACTTCTGAAACTCGCTGGGTTGCGCCTTCCTCGGTTCGAACTTGAGGCCGAATCCGCCGACGATTTCTGTGAATTGTTCGACTTTCGCCGGATCCGGCTCTTCGTGGACTCGATAGATGCTCGGAATATCATTCTCCTCGAGGTGTCGCGCCACGACTTCGTTGGCGAGGACCATGAACTCTTCCACGATGCGGTGGGAGAACAGCCGGATAGACTTTGTAATCCCGGAGACTTCGCCTTCCTCGTTATAGGTGAGCAATGGCTCTGGTAGATCAAAGTCGATTGCGCCGCGCTCCTGCCGCCGCTTTTGAATGATCTGGGCCAGCCGCGCGATGGTTCGGATCTGCGGCACAATATCTGCGAACCGCCGTTCTAGAATTGCATTGCCGTTCAGAACTTCCTGAACATCTTCGTAAGTCATCCGTTCTTTCGAATGAATGATGCTTTTGTGAAACGAGTAATCGAGTACATCGCCCGTGCGCGAGAGGTGCATCATGACGCTGATTGCAAGCCGGTCCACCTTCGGATTCAGAGAGCACAGCTGATTCGAAACCTTCTCGGGAAGCATCGGAATGACGCGATCGGGGAAATAGACTGAGGTCCCGCGGCATTGCGCTTCAATGTCCATTGGAGAACCTGCTGCCACGAATTGGGAAACATCGGCGATGTGCACGCCGAGTTGATACGTTCCATTCGGTAACACTTCAACATCGATTGCATCATCAAAGTCGCGCGCGGTTTTAGGATCAATGGTGATGGTGTTTCGCTGTCGGAAATCGTCGCGTCCGATGAAGTCTTTTTCAGATAGCGCGTCGGGCAAGGAAGCGGCTTGCTCTTCAACCTCTTTAGGAAAGCTCGTGGGCAGACCGAATTTTTTGATGATGACGTTCGTTTCGACATTCGGGTCATCGATGAAGCCGATGACGGAAACGACCTTGCCCGCCGGCCATCGAGTTTCGGTTGGAAACCGCACGATTTCGACTTCCACGATCTTGTCTTTGTGCTCGCTCACGTCATTAGTAACGATGATTTTCTCGGGCAGCTTCTCATCCGTCGGCGTCACAAAGAACACCTGCCCGTCAAAGCGCAACTGCCCGACAATTGTGTCTCTTGCCCGCTTCTCAACGCTAACGACGCGGCCCTCTGCCCTGCCTCCCGGCTTGCGAAATGTGATTTCCACTTTCACCTTGTCGCCGTTCATTGCAGAGCCGACTAGCGCGGCCGGTATGTAGATGTCACTGTCAATACCCTGAATTCGTTCCTTCGGTATGACAAATCCGTACCCATCGCGATGGATTAGAATTGTCCCGTCGATCAGATTGCGCGCCGCAACTTCGTACCGATTCCCGCGATGCTTGGCGAGCTTTCCTTCTTTGACCAGTTGATTGAGGACGTCTTTGATTTGCCGTCGCGCGGCCGGTGTCGCATTGAACTCTTCAAGGATGTGTTGGAGGTTTATGCCGCGATCCGCGGAGTGTTGAATGTATCTAACGAGATCCTCTTTATTGACGTCCGGCTCCGGTTTTCGCCTTGTCGCCCGCCCCCGAGAGTTCTTCGCCCTCATTATTCCAGTCTATTGACTTCACGAATTGAAGAACATAGATTTGAGTCCATTAGCCGAAATGTCGGAATTGGCAGACGCGCTAGATTCAGGTTCTAGTGGGCGCAAGCCCGTGGAGGTTCGAGTCCTCTTTTCGGCATCGGAACTTACAGCCTCTTATCGAGTTCGACCTACTGGCCGTGGCAGCCTGTTACGCGTAGAAGGTGATGTTGTATTGCTGCGGCACAAAGGCCGTCATGACATACCGCCGCTGTTCGTCATTCCTGCAGATAGGTAAGGTATTGGCACGCGAACTTAAGATCAGCATACCGCTCCTCATCCAGAAGGCTTCAGCCGCTTGCTGAAATTCACAAAAGCCGCTTGAAAACAGTCAACAGGGATGTTTCCGATCTTTAAGTCGGCCGGAAACGCAGGGTACGGGCTGTGCAATTGTGTACAGCTTGAGTCTTTCCTTAAGCGCAAGCTGTGGAATCAGAGGGAGCATCTCGTTGTGGAAGGTAGACTCGAAAGGGAGTGACTATGAAGCTGAACGAAGATCAAAATCTCGAGCGAATTCTTGAGTCAGCAGTTGTTGTGAATTGGGCAGACCTGATGCGCGGCGACAAGAGCGGCTTGATTCATATTGAATATGGGTTCGCCCCGAGCGGTACTTTGGATTATCTGCAGGTCTGGTCATCCAGAACCCGCGGCTATTGGCTTCTGGCCTGTTCGTATTGGATGTCAGCTTCCCAATTTCACGACATCGGCATCCACTTCGATAATGGATATCAGTCACAAGGTCTGGCGGACATTCTGGCAGTTGTGATGCAACACCAGAGCGCATTCTATCTTCCTCCAAACCTCGGCCGGCAAGGATTGCTCCAGATCACAGCACCCACGGAACAGGCGGGAACAGCAGCAGCCGCCCTGATGAGTGACGCTTTGAAGCGCGTCGCTGTGCTGAAGGACAGAGAACATTGGCTCATTGAGGAACAGCCTAAGGAGACGACCGAGGCGCTGTTAAACGTTTTTTAAATTCAGGAGGTTTGATGAGCCGATCTGCGTTTGCCGAAAAGCATCCATGGACGCGGCAATGGTGGAAAGCTGAGGGACAAAATAAATGGATCCTAGCTTAGCTAGTCTACATCATCACCATTCATTCGCTCAGAACTTACACAGAAACCATCACTCCTATCCGGCCTCTGCGCGCATCAGCCGGCGCTGGTGGCAGATCGATCTCGGCTGGTATGTCATACGAGGTTTGCGCGCGGTGCGTCTCGCGAGCAATGTGCCCGTAAACCAGAACTGATACGGCGCTGTTAATTGACGGACTGGAAAGCTCGATAGGATTGCCGACTGGATCGTCAAGAGTCACCTCGGAACCTCCAATACCGGTCACAAGATCATGCCGGAAATACAGTTCTGCGTAGCGAAGGCGCTCGCCTTCCATCCAGGAAGTCTGGGATCTTCAGTTTGAAAATCTGAGTCCTGACGCCATATAAAACCGGCAGGCAAAGAATCAGGTATTCGTTTTTAGGACCATCGTCCACAATACCGCTCAACAAACCTTTTCGGGCAAGGAGTCCCTTCCAGTGTCGGTACAGCATTCTCGGGAGGTCGCGGAATCCATCGGCCGCAGCATTGCGCGTATCGAAAAGGCATTCACAGGGAAAAACGCTGCACGCAACTTGGCGCTGCTCAGCCTGTTGGCGGCACCTTCGATTAGCGTCTTCCTGATAGCGGTGTGGCCAAGTCCCCGCCAGATGTGGGCCCAGCGCTGGCCAACGATTGCGTTTGTAGGGCTTTATCAAATCGCGTTGGACCGTTGTGTCGAGATTGAAGGTCTTGAGCATTTGCCCGAAATCGGTCCGGTGATCCTTGCGGGGAACCACATCAATAGAACAGCCATGGATGGGATGCTGCTTGGCTCAAAGATCCTCGTGGAACGAGGTGGCCTGACCAAATTTGTATCAGTCGCCGAGCCGCCTGGCTGGATGCTTAAACATTTCGTTCGGCTCATGGGAAAACCCGAAGGCGTGCTTCTGCCTATTCACAACGGCATGACAACGGATTCCATGATCCAATTCTTACGAAATCCATCCGCCTTTGGACGCCAACAGCCGATTCTCGGTATTTTCCCCGTAGGCGATGCAGACAGGGACTTTGAGACGCATGTGAAGAAAGAATGGCACACGAGCGCCGCTGTTGCCGCGTTCGAAGCGGGCGCTCCCATCGTGCCGTTCTTCATCGAAGGCTTGCCCTACTACTGGGGGCCAATAGACATGCTGAACGCGGTCGCTCGCTCCCTCGTTGGAGAGAAAGCTTTCGAATTCAAGATTCGCCTCGGTCCGCCCGTTCGAGCCGCAGGCGTTAACGGAGAACGCGATTACCAGGGTACTACCGAGCGCCTGCGTCAGGCCGTCAAGAGTCTCGCCAACAAGACGCCGTAGATGTGCTCGAAAGAATGCGAGTGGCCGGTGCGGTCGCGCGATTTGGGCCCGCCGCTGTTCCAACCGTTGTAGCGTTACTGAAATCACCCGACGGTGAAAAGCGCAAACTCGGGGGTCGCAATTCTAAGCGAGAACGCACTGCCAATAGCGGCACACCTGTTGAAGTCGCGGAACTGCGAGGATCGGAAAAGTGGGATCGCGATCTTTGCGGATATGTGGCTCGTAATGGCGAAGGATCATCTCGCCAAGTTAAAAGAGTTCGCTCGTCTGCCATGCCAACTAATGGTGACGCGGAACGGCTCATCCCTTCTCGGACGTTTCGTTCAGGGGTCCACCATCGTCTTCCTCACACTAAAATCCTTTCCTGCATGCCCTCCCTCCTTCGACAAAACGAAAGCGCTTCAATCTAGGCTGCCGCAAATTGAGCGGCGCCGAGCTGAGCCAGCAGCTCCAAGAGATTCGCGGAAACGTGATCTTCGGCGATCCGGCCTCCGGAAACCCGAAGCAGATGAGTTTCAGTGAACTCGATTTTTCGATGGGTGGGAGCAATACCCAACAGCTTTCCGATGTGAGTTCCGCTCCAAGTCCATCGAGCCGCGACCCTCATTCCGTCATCGATCAACTCGTCGATGTCGCATTCGAAATCGGAGAACGCGGATCTAAACTGCTTCATCCAATGCTCAAATTTCTCCCTTCCCCGAACCGGGTAACGACTGTAAGGGAGGTACGCGACAAAATCTTCTGCCAGCACTTCTTCGGCCGCTAAGGCGCCGTTCGCGCCGGCGAAGATTCCGACGAAACTCCTGGCAAGCACGTCGCCGCTTTTCACCAGTTCGGTCGCGCCGGCAGGATTCATAAGCCTCAAGGCTATGTCTGAATCCATAAGATGCGATTGGCTAAGTTCCACCATCAGCATGGCGAGAGGCTCGATGTACCGGGCATTTTCCAGTGCGCCCGCGTCCACCGGTTGAAGGCCGGCATCTCGGATAAGTTCGGCCGCTGTTCTCTTCGCGTCGCGATCGTCGCCGCAATAGAAGACTGTCGGCATGTTGCTGCCGAACAGATGTGCTCTGGAATGAAGAATGCCCGCAAACGTCGTATTGAATGCTTCAACGACTGTGGCGTCACTGGCAAGTCTGGAGATTTCTTCTGCAGCAGAAGTCGAAAGACCTACCTCAAGGCCTCTGGGTCCGAATGGATTTACGCAACTGATGAGTGTCTTCCCATTCAGCGCTCCGGCGGCGGAGAGTGCATCCTTAATTTCTTCCCACGGGACGGCGAGAAGCAGAACATCTGCAAAATGAACTGCATCCTCCGGCGTGCCCGAACGCGCATGGGCGCCGATCTCTCGCACAAGCTTATCCAGTTTCTCCGGTGTTCGAGAGTAGCTGAACATCACGTGATGTCCGTGCTTCGCCCAGAGCCGACCCAAACCTGCTCCCATTTTCCCAGCACCGATGATTCCAATAACGGGCTGTGCGTTTGTGCACAGTTGTCACCTTTTCGTCCCGCATTTGCGCCGGCCGAACCCAACTTCGTCATGCCAGGGCGAAGTTGGATTACTGTTGCTATCGCTGCGCGTTGCCTTCGATGGCGGGACCGCCCGAGCCTCCGATGACGTCGCCCGATACGACCAGCTCAACTCGACGATTCTGCTGCCGGCCCGCCGACGTATCGTTGGTTGCCACTGGCTGGGCCTTACCGAATCCACGTGAGGTAATGGAAGATGTGACAATGCCTTGGTTAACCAGGAAATCGCGAACCGAGTTCGCACGGTTTTCGGACAAGAGCATGTTGAGCTGGTCTGTGCCCACGCTGTCGGTATGGCCTTCCACCTCGAGCTTTAGAGTGGGATAAGCCAGAACGATTCCAGAGATCTTGGCCAGCTTCTCACGCGCGGCGGGCCTGAGCGAATACTGACCCGTGTCGAAAAGAACGTCCGACATGTTGACGATGAGACCCCTGGCGCTATCGCGAGTTTGCAGGATCGTGTTCAACTGCAGCACGAGCTTGTTGCGGAGTTCCTGCTTCTCGCGCTCGGATTGCTCGGCGGCGGTCTTCCTTGCCAGTTGATTTGCCGCTTCTACTGCTTCCTTCTCGCGTGCCGCACGTTGTGCCGCAAGCTCCGCCTCCATCTTCGTACGTTCGGCCTGTGCTTTGGCTTCGGCGGCTGCGCGTTGGGCGGCAAGCTGAGCATCTAACTTGGTGCGCTCGGCCTGCGCTTGTGCGGCTGCGCGCTCACGCTCGGCGTCATTGGCGTCCCCGCGCGCGCGGTCAGCGGCTGCGTTGGCGGTTGCTTCGCGGCCGGCTGAGGCTGCGCGTTCTTCCGCGAGACGTGCCTCCGCCTGGGTTTTCAGCGTAATCAGCCGTGCATCTTCGGCAGTCTGCACAGCCTCACGAGCAGTCATCGCAATAGGCTTGGATCCTGCTTTTCTTGCCTTATAGGCTTCCGCTTGTGCGAGGAGCTTGCTGGCCTTCTCGAAGCTGTCGGCAGCAGAGACATCTGCGCCTGCCCATTTCGCAATGCGCACGGCGTTGCGGGCTTCGTAAAGATCAAGCGGTGTGTTTTTGTCCAATTGGATCGGCTTCAGATCGGCCGGCAGTACATTCACGGTGTACTGGCCGCGTTGCAAGAGTTCGTATTTCGCGTCGATCTCTTCTACTTTACCGACCGTGTCTTTTCTGACGAAGTTTTCCAGCACAACGACGTCGCTGGGCTGGGTGACGCCGAAATAGGGCTCCGCAGTGACTACGAGTCCGAATGCTTGAAGCTCGGTTGTGACATCGAGTTTGCTCTTCGTTCCGTTGAGAATGACCTCTCCCATGTTCGCAGCCCGGCCCTCAGGCGTAATGGTCCACATGACATAGGTGAGAAACTCAGGGCCGAACCGGGTCGCAGATTGCAGGTTGTCGAATTCAACTTCGACTTCCATGTATCCCTGTTTGCTTTCGACTTTGGCTTCACCGCGTGCTGCCGGCATTAAGGGTGTGCCTCGAAAATCGATCGTCGTGGATCCATTCCGATGTTGGTAGTTGATGGCCTTCGTAGTCCGATCAACCACATTGATGGTGATTGTGTAGATCGGCTGCTTACCGCGCTGCTGAATTTGTGCCGCGCCAGCCGGCATCACAGCAATCAGCAATGACACCATCGCCAAAACCATCTTGAGTTTTCTCATTTTGACCTCCCGGTCTTGATTACATTTCGACTGAATTCGTGAGCGTGAAGTTCAAGCGAGTCTCAGAGTCGTAGCGGACCTCTTTACCTTTGGTGGCGAGAACAACACCGGTGCCTGCGCCTCCACCGGTGACCGCACCGATTCCGGCTCCTTTTTTACCACCTGCTACGGCGCCGATGACCGCTCCCACGCCGGCGCCGCCTGCGATAATTTCCGCATCACGCGTCGTCGAGGAATCTGCTGTTGCGTTTAAGGGATCGGTTATTATCGCGACCATCCTATCGCCTTGCACAATATCGGTGAGCGCGAGACGGATGCTGGCCCGGCCCTTCACCCGGCCTGACCCCTCCGCCTCGATAACACGGCCCCGAACCTTCGTCCCTTTCTGAAGGAGCGTGGCGCCATTGATCACAACGGATTCTGCCAGGCTCGCCAGAAAACGGTCGCCGGCTGAACTTGTGTCTGAATTGAGCGCATCGATCAGGGACACTTTTAATAGCGTTCCTGACGGAATCACGACTTTCGTTCGAGCGGCGCTGACGACGGCTTTGGCCGGTGGATTTGCCGGTGCCTTAACGCGGGCATCCGCATCCGCCGCATCCACACGAGCATCTGCGGCCTTGACGCGGGCATCGGCGGCTACCTTCTCGGAAGACTCGGCCGAGCATCCGAATACTCCAACCAACAGAGCCGCTATCAAAACGAACTGCGCGAGATTTTTCAATTCACACCCTTCCTGATTTGAAGAGTGTGGGCTGAAGGCCGGCCAATAGCTGTGCACTTCTGCACAGCATTGTTCACTGTCTGAACGCCATAATTGCAGCAACTATGGCTAATTCCCAACATGCCTCGCCGGGTCTGACAAAGACATTCCTTTCAGAGGCAGGATTGATCAGTGCCTTCGCGATGCGGGCAATCCGGGTGGCATTTCAACCACCATTTGAGTTAAGAGAAGTCGTCCATCAGATCTATATGGCGGGATGGCGTTCGTTGCCGCTGGTGATGACATCGGGCGTTGCCATCGGGGTCGTGCTCTCGATGCATACCCGGGCGACCATGGAACGATTCGGCGCAGAAGCGTTGATCCCTGCGGCCCTCGCTATCGCGATGATCAGTGAAACCGGCCCATTGATGACTGGGCTGCTCGTCTCGGGACGCGTTGGCGCCGGCATTGGTGCCGAGCTCGGCGGTATGAAAGTGACCGAGCAGATCGATGCGCTGGAATCGCTGGCGGTGGACTCGTTCCACCACCTTGCGGTTACGCGCATCATCGCCTGCATGATTGCACTGCCCATTCTCACGACGATCATGAATTTTTCCGGTTTGATCGGCGGCTTCCTTGCCGAGACCGCGATTTCGAATGTTTCTTTGCGGCTCTATTTCCATCAGGCCTTTGCCGGCATTGGCTTCGTGGATTACGCATTGCCGACGCTGAAAACTGTCGTGTTCGGCTTCATCATCGGCACGGTTTCTTCATATCTGGGCTACACGACGACAGGCGGTTCGGAGGGGATTGGGCGCGCATCGACTCGCAGTGTGGTGTTTTCATCGATGCTCCTGATCGTCATCAACGTTCTATTGGTGCGGATCATCTTTCTGTTGTTCCCGGCTGGTGCGTTATGAGTACTGCAGATCAGGCGATCCGCTTCGATACGGTCTCGAAATCGTTCGGCGACGGGCGAGTTTTGGACAGAGTGTCCTTCGATGTGGCTCGCGGTTCGGCCTGCTGCATCATGGGCCGCAGCGGCACCGGGAAAAGTGTGACGTTGAAGCTGCTCCTGGGCTTGTTGAAGCCGGATGAAGGAAGAATCTATGTGAACGATGTAGAGATCGAGACACTGAATAGCGCTGGTCTGGTGGAAGTACGCAAGACGATGGGATTCCTCTTTCAATACTCCGCTCTCTTCGATTCGCTGTCGGTCGCTGAAAACGTCGCCTTCCCGCTTCGCCGCCACACCCGGATGTCGGAAGCAGAGATCGCGGATTCCGTGCGTGAAAGGTTGGCGGAGGTCGGACTCGAGGGAGAGCTAGACAAGATGCCGCTCGACTTGTCTGGAGGCATGCGAAAGCGCGTGGGCCTGGCGCGAGCCCTGGCGCTGAAGCCGTCCATACTTTTGGTGGACGAGCCCAGCAGCGGTCTCGACCCGATCACTACACGAGAGATCGATAAGCTTCTCATGGATCTGAAAGCATCGAGCAAAACCACAATGGTTGTCGTGACACACAATGTCCCGAGCGCGCGAAGAATCGGCGACCAACTACTCGTCCTGCATAAGGGACACATCCTCGCCCAAGGAACAGCCGAAGAACTGGACCAGAGTAAGGATGAGATTGTGCAGCAGTTCATGACGTTAGCAACGGATGAGCCTGCGAATGCAAGCCCGACGCGAAGCGCAAGCGCGATAGGGCGCAGCCATAAGAAAGAGGTTGAGTATGGCGTCCAAGGATAAGGCCGCGATGGGTGCTTTTGTAATCGGAGGGCTGCTGCTATTTGGGTTGGGCCTGTTCTTAATTGGAGACCGGCGAATGTTGTTCTCCAAGAGCGCCGAATACTACACGGAATTTGCTCAGGTCAGCGCGCTCGAAGCCGGAGCGAGGGTCAGAGTGGGAGGAATGGAGGCAGGGGAGGTTCTCGAACTGCGCGTTCCCCCGGGACCGGGATCGAAATTTCGAGTCAAATTCAGGATCGTAGAAAAGCTCTTTCCGGTTATTCGTACCGATTCCGTTGCGAGTATTCAGACGGATGGCTTACTCGGAAACAAGTTCCTGCAGATCGATATTGGTACCACAGGGCCGGCGCCGGCGGGATGCACCCTCCGAAGTAGAGAACCCTTCGAGATTGGTGACCTCTTGGCCAAGATTCGGGGGACAGTCGCAGCCATCGACATGACAGTTGACGTAGTCAAAGGTGATGTCACGAATGCCACGCAAACGGTCGCTGAAGCCGCAGTTCATGTCGATCAGATAATCGCTGCAGCTCAAGCCCCTCTCAATAAATTTACTGCAGCAGCGAGCCAGATGTCCGAGGACGCCAGCGCCATCATCGCACGCGTCAGGGCCGGCGAGGGTACTCTCGGTAAACTCGTGAACGACGATGCCATTTACAACAGTGTTTCCGGATCCGCTAAGGAAGTCGAACAGGCGCTGGGGAACTTGCGCCAGACTTCGACGGACGTGAAGGAACTCGTTTCCAGGTTCAAGTCCGGCGAAGTTCCGGCAGACCTCGAACGAACTATGAAAAACGTGAGCGAGTCTTCCGAGAGGCTCAAAGTACTGGTTGCGGGCTTTCAACCGCTGCCCGGAGGTGGCGAAGGTGTAGCGGGCGACCTGCGAGCTACGCTCGGCAGCGCGCGCGAGGCCATGTTCGATCTTGCCGAAAATCTCGAGGCGCTGAAACACAGCTTCTTTTTCCGTGGCTTCTTCAAGGACCGCGGCTTCTACGATCTCGACAGCCTCTCGCCGGTTGAGTATCAGTCCAAGGAATTTGAGAAGAATGTGACCAAGGAACGCGCCTGGGTTCGGCAGGACGAACTGTTCCTCGTCAAGGCGAATGGCTCTGAGGAACTCTCGGATCC
>QHXA01000207.1:1624-8039 GCA_003222755.1 Acidobacteriota bacterium | reverse complement strand
CGACATGCAGCTTTTCCGTGTGCGGCGTGCGGTAATTGTCAATGTAGCTGTTCTTAGTGGAAAGTCCGATGGTGTCGATCACCAGTGTATCGCCGTTCTCGTAATGGCCAATGGATTCGCCGAACCATGACGGCGTCACTTTATCCGAATGCTTGTTGGTGAGATAGACGCGGCGCACCATGTGATCGCGCTGCCAGATCATCCACACTTGCTTCGGCGTCTGGATGAAATAGAACGGCTCCGCCGGAAAGAGCAATTGTCCGGGAACGCCGCCGGGATAACATCGGGATTGAGCCGAGAACGGAAGCCCACGCTTACCGCTGAGCACCTCTTCATTCGACACACGCATTTGCGCCGCTGCCCAGGGCTTTAAAACCGGATCCTTGTAGTTGCCGATTCTCAGTGTCACCTGGCCGGGGCCATCGAGATTGCCGTGGAACGGATGGTCGGAATCATTTTTGATCGGGCCACGAAGCCCTGCTGGCGGATCCAGCCAATCGGCACCGGCGGCAAGCTATGCGAAACGGCTCGATGCCAGTTCCGGAATCGCGTCCTTCTTCGGGGCCTGTGCGGACGCGAGCGCATTCATCGCCCACGCAGTGAATGCCAGCAAGAATCCGGCAAAAGTTCCGAGCCACAGCTTACTGAAAGGGATGCGATGATGATTTCCGTTGGAAGCGGATTTGAACATGGGAATGTCCCTCCTTCGCTCCTGTTTAGGGCCTGCGTACGCCGCGCACCGAGGAAATGTCACGGTGCTCTTCCCCGCAGAGATAGTCTTCAAGCCGCACGTCATTGCGTTGGTTGTACACGAACCGCGCCTGCCAATCTCGCGTGTGATACTGTGGATCGTGAACCGTGATGACGATCTCGAGCTGGCTCGGGCTGATCTTGCGAATCCGTTCCACTGTGCGCATCTCGTCGGTGTGCGGTGCGCCGGTGGCGTCAATGAAGGTTTTGTCGTTGAAGCCCGCCGACTCGACCACCAACGTATCGCCTTCGAAGTGACCTACGGAATGGCCGTTGTAGAAAGGGAAAGAGATCAGCTCCTTCTCGCTCGGCATCGGCTGGTCCATCTTGATCATGCGAACCTGATGATTGAGCTCATAAATTATCGTGATTTGGCCGGGCGGGCCTTGGACGATTTCGAACGGGTACGGCGTGGCCAATACGCGCGGCAGCCCATCGGGCACGCAGTATCTGCGGGCCGTATCAATGACTGAGCCATCCTTCAAGCCCGCGACGTTCTTATCATAAGCCGCCTTGCCTGCAGCGGTGAGCGGCAGCTCGCCACCACCAACGATCTGGATCTTGGCGTTGTATTGCGTCGCCCAATAGATTCCAGAAAGATCCGGAGGTGCAGCGGCTCCATAGGCCGAACACGATAGGATTAAGACCACAAGCAGAGTTGCCAAGACCGAGCCGACGCAACCACAAACGCGAAGATGCTTCATCAAAACCCTCCGGGCGCTTGCTTGCATGTTAAGAAACAAGTGTGGCTTCGGTCGCATACTATCACCGACCGCATGCAATGGCACAAAAAACAGGTGTGAGTGAATTGGATCCAGCGAAGTTGTCAAATGTGAGCTGTCCCATGTGCTCTGTCGAATGTAATTGTCAAACAACCCAATGACAGATTGAGTAAATATCAATGCGTAATCGGTTCTTTGACAGCTACATTTGACATCGCACATGGGACAGCTCACATTTGACAACTTGCTCACGATTCACTCGACTCATAAGGAGCGCGCTCCAATGGATTTGTTGCAGGTTTCAGAAAGCTGTGCGATGCTCGTCGGCAAGTTCTCTCAAAAAGAAACAAGGCCAGAGAAGCACCTGGAGGTGCCAATGAAATTCAAAACACTCTGCCTCGCGGGCATCGCCCTTACCGTGATTGCGATTCCTGCGGTCGCGCATCATTCTTTTGCCATGTTCGATGCTTCCAAGACAGTGACCTTGCAGGGCACGGTCAAGGAATTCCACTGGACGAATCCTCATAGCTGGATTTTCTTGATGGTTGAGAATGCCGAAGGTCAACCCGCGGAATGGGCGATCGAGCTTGGCTCACCCGGCGGTTTAGCTCGGCAGGGCTGGGTTCCGAAGACGCTCACACCTGGGATGAACGTCAAGATGGTCATCCGTCCGCTGAAGGATGGAAAGACTGGCGGCCAGTTCCTTGCGGTCACGCTTCCCGACGGAACGCAGTTGGGTGATCCGAGTACTAGCGGCGGCCGCCGCGGTGGGAACCGCGTCGACTAGATCGCACGAAGACCGGGCTTGAGCACAACCTTGTCAAATGTGAGCTGAACGCCAATTTGATTCACACCTGCATAGTTGTTGACACACAGCACGAGTTGTGTCATCCATACCGCAAACTTTCGGGATCTTAGATCCTGGCCCCCCTAGTTTTCATCGGTTCGTAAAAAGAAGAGGAGCTCTTGCATGAGAACAGCAAGCAGTGAGGCCTCGGAATGCTTCAATCGAAGAGGCGTGATACAGGTTGTGCCCGTGACGTTCGTGGTGTTGTCGCTCTTCTGTTGTTCCATGTTTGGGCAAACAGCTAATGGACGAATCTCGGGAACCGTCAAGGACCAAACCGGCGCTTTAATTCCCGGCGCGGAGGTGACGATAACGGATACGGCCAGGGGTGTGGTGCGAAATCTGGCTACCAGCGAGACTGGCGCCTATGTTGCTCCCAACGTTCTCCCCAGTACATACACAGTGCGGGTCACGTTTCCAGGATTTCAGACCTGGCGGCGCGAGAACATCCGGTTGGAAGTCGGCCAGGACCTGACTGTTGATGCGGTCCTTCTGCCCGGCGCGCAGACAGAGACGCTCTCCATCACGGAAGAGCTGCCGTTAGTCAACGCCTCCAGCGCTGTCTTGGGTGGGACGCTCAGCAACGACAGAATCAACGATCTTCCACTTAACGGCCGCAACTTTACTCTTCTTCTGGAAATGCGGCCGGGGGTGGTTTTGACTCTCGGCAACGACAGCGGTGGTGCGGGAGCGGCCGCGACTAACGGACTTCGCCCCGAAAACAGTAACGAATACTTGGTCGAGGGCCTGCACGGCATGTCTCCCTTCAACGGTCAGCCCGTGATGAATAGTCTGGCGCTTCGCGGAGATGCGGCCACGGTTCTGCCCGTTGACGCCATTCAGGAATTCAACCAGCAGTTCAATGGCAAAGCAGAATACGGTGGCAGGGCTGGAGGCACGACCAACATTGGGCTGAAGTCGGGAACGAATGTCATTCATGGCACGGCGTACAGCTTCTTCCGGCGTGACGCCCTGGACGCGCGCAATTATTTCAATAAGGACACACAGCCAAAGATCAACACGAATCTGAACCAGTTCGGTGCCACCATAGGTGGTCCGATCAAGAAGGACAAGCTCTTTTTCTTCCTCGGCTACGAGCAACAACGCCTGAATGTCGGAGATTCCTCAGCGGCCACTGTAGCCTTTACGGACCCAGCCATGATCGCGAACTTCCCGGCCTGCATCAATGCCTCCGAGGGTTGCAGCCCGATCCCTAATTCCGTGGCCGGCGCCAGGACTCCCGACGCAAGCAATCATCTCCTCCTGGCTTGTCTCGGTCTGCCTGCTGCGGGCCGGAGTCCGCAATCCCTCGCCTTGGCAGGTTTGAATCCAAACTGCACGCCGGGTCCGAATTACCCTAACGCCACAACGAGCGCTCAGTGGTTTGTTCCACACGGAGGCAATGACCATGGTGCCACGGCAAACCCGGCCTTTGGGATCAACGCCTACTTTGCCAATTCACAAAGCGAGGTCAGGACCCAGGGCGGCGTGAGCAAGGTGGATTACCAACTGAATAATAAGAACACCGTCAGCGGTTTCTTCTTCAGGGGTCTGGGCGACGACATTTATTCGGCAACGAATGCCACGAATCCGGATTGGAGAACACGCGTCGGCGCTTGGTCTTGGATGGGCGCGGGTACTTGGAGTTGGTTTCCGAACGCTGCCTGGGCGAATTCGTTCCGCGTCGGCTATGCAAGTTTGAGGCACCGCTATGTCGGCGTAGACACATCGACCGAAGCCACTGCCGCTTCATTGGGCCTTCCGACGGGTGTCACGAAGTTCCTCGATAGGAGCGGGGGTTATCCACAGTCGTTGGTCATCAACGGCTTCAGCGCTTTCGGGTCGCGCAATACCGAGATCGAGGGACCGAACACCTCGGTCGAGATCAACGATCAGGTTAATTACTTGCTGGGCAACCACAACGTGAGGTTCGGCGGTACGATCATGACCAACCACCAGAACGGCGGCACATGGGCCAACACCAAAGGTAATTTCGGATTTGGGCAGGGCGCCAACTCGGAAGGAGCCGGTAATGGATTGTTGGCGTTCCTGGCCGGTCAGAATGCGATCCCCGACAATGTACCCGGCGCGCTGGGATATTGTCCGACGCCTGGAATTGTTGTTGGATCAAACTGCGTAGGCGCAGTTCCCATACGCACCACGACCAGCGGATTGGAATCGGCATCCTTGTTCTACGGCAATCCCGAATCGCACATCCGGCGGATGGTGTACTCGCTTTTCCTCCAAGATGACTGGCGCGTTCGCTCCAGACTTACTTTGAACCTTGGGGTGCGCTACGAGCTCAGCACCGTCATCCATGATCGGGACCACATCCTCGGCAGCTTTGATCCAAACAAGGGCCTCGTCCAGGAAGGGATTCAAATCCCAAGCATCTATAATCCCGATCGCAACAATCTCGCACCGCGCGTGGGCTTTGCCTGGGATATGCGAGGCAACGGCAAGACCGTGATCCGGGCGGGCGGCAGCCTCATCCACGAATTGGTCATCCTGCGCACTTTCTCGGAGGTCGGCAACAGTCCGGGTTTAGCAGGGAATCAAACGGCGTGGGTTATTGGATGTTCGACCGCAGTGATTGCTCTTGCGGCGGATGCTACGACAAATTGCCCCGGCTCCTTACTTACGTCGGGCGGTACGCGTGATGTGGGCCAGGTGAGTTGGAGCCGATCCGATGGAACACTCGGAGCCATACAGTGGGACGGCGCGGCGAATCGAACCGTCTATCCGGCATCCGCGATTCACAATTGCAGTCCAACGGTTCTGGTCAGGGACACTCCTGCCTCTGCCGGCCGGGCGGGCAGCCGATGTCCCATCGTTGCCGTGGATCCGAATCTAACTACACCGTATGTGGAAACCTGGACTCTCTCCATTGAGCATGCGCTCGCCAATAATCTGGTTTTGGACGTGGCCTACGTGGGCAACCATGGCGTCAAGCTCCTCGGCCGCCATGAGGACAACCAGCCATTCGCGGGCCAGGTTTGGAATACGGTAACGACGGGAGGTCTGACGTTTGCTCAGGTCTGCAATAGCACGCCGACCGCCAGTAATGCATGCAATGGGCAGTCGGGTGCTTTCGGCGCGGCTGTCATCAACGCCAAACAGTACATCGACAAATTCCCATACATAAACACCATCCTGCGCCTGGCGAACGGCATGACGTCCAACTACAACGGACTTCAAGTCTCGCTGACCGCGCGCAATTTCCATGGAATCAGCACGAATCTGGGTTACACCTACGCGAAAGCACTCGACGTGAATAGTTCCAACGGCGGCAACGTCGGAACCGACTCGTATAATCTCGCGCTGGACTACGGGCGAGCTTCGAGTGACCTCCGGCACCGTCTCACATTCTCGCCATCGTATAGTTTCCCATCGGCTCCGGGACATGCAGGCTTGTTGGACGGCTGGAGGCTCAACGGCATCTTCAAGTATCAGTCAGGGCGGCCATGGCAAGCCGGGACCCAGTGGGGTGATACCGGCGGCGTTGGTCGAAACACACGGCCGGACTTCTTTGGAGATCCCGGTGATTTCGTCGTGGATTACACCGGCCAGAACTTTGCTGTGTTTCACCCGGGTGGAACGATCGTTTCGGGAATCAACTCGCAGACGCAAACACCCTATACGGCGGCGGACCTGGCCATCAACACTCAACTTTGCGCGGCGCATACCAGATCACTGGCCACTCTCACCGCTAACGGCTGTTGGACACAGGGTGGCTCCGCAATTACACCCGCACCTGTCGGCACCTTCGGGACAATGACGAGAGGTCTGTTCGACGGTCCAGGCTTTTGGAACTTGGATATGTCGGTGAGCAAAAGACAGAAGCTCAACGAAAAATTTTCCGCAGAGTTTCGTGGTGAGTTCTTGAATGTCTTCAACCATCCTGTTTTTGCTCAGCCGGCGACTAGTGTGAATTGCAGCGCCACGACCTGTAATCTAGGCTTAACCAGTCAGACACCGGACGTTGCGGCCACGAACCCCGTATTGGGGTCTGGAGGCGCGCGCCGGGTTCAATTGGGTGTGAAAGTCATCTTTTAATGCTTAGGGAGAAGAACATGAAGGACAAGAGTTGGGGTGC
>QHXA01000207.1:0-1530 GCA_003222755.1 Acidobacteriota bacterium | reverse complement strand
GGTTTCGGCCGACGCTGCGAAGAGGACGTTGACAAAGATGCAGATCAATGCGGAAACGGCGAGGGCAATCGTCGACGCGTGCGTGGAGTTCGGAAAAACGAGCAACGCGTCGTACTCGATTTTCGTACTCGCTCCAAACGGCGACATTATCGATGCCCATGTTATGGATGGGCAATTGCCGATCGGCGTCGAGACTGCCATGCTCAAAGCGAAAACTGCGCTGTACGCGCGAACGCCGTCCAGCGCAGTCGCGCAACGCTTCAACACCGTTGAGGGACGCGTGATTCGGTTAAACCTCGGACAGGCTTCCGGTCTCGCTTATTACTTCGTCGGGGGCGGACTCCCGATAGTTGTCCAAGATCAATTGATCGGCGCGATCGGTGTGGGCGGCGGCAATCAGGATGAGATGTGCGCCTACACCGCCCTTACAAAAGTTCTCGGACCCCAGCCTCCGCTTACGCCCGCACAGCCGCCGGCCGGCGGTGGCCAACGCGGCGGCCGTGGCGCTGCGCCCGAACAAGGGCAAGGACGAGGCCGATAAGATGGCGTCACTGCAGGGGCGCTCTATTGATCGCCCCTACAGCTACTTCGACAGCACACAACGAAACCCGATATTCGCCACCCTCAAATTCGGAATAAACCAATACCGATACGAGGCTCGGGCGACGCCGGGAAAACCGATCCACGCACCGCCCTGAATCTTTACGTTCTTCTTGATCGCCTCTGAAACATTATGGTGATGCGAAATTTCGTGATGCGCATCGGGCACGCCGATCTGAGGATAGCTTCGATTTGGAAATTTTAAGCGTACGTTCTGCGCGATAAACGCGCAAAAACGGGAGTGTTGCTGAAGAGACAGATGCTTCGGCACCGCGGAGCGGTGCGAGGAGATTAGCCAGGGGTACGCGTTTTTTGCGTACCCCTGGTAATGAGACGTACCAAGAATCGCACCCCGGCAGGGGTGCGAGGAGTCCGCGACACCCTTTCAGGGTGCGGATCTAGAGTTATCGACGCTTCCAGGGTACGCAAAAAACGCGTACCCCTGGCTAATTTCCCAGCACCGCTCCGCGGTGCGGAAATGTCCAAACTCCAGTCGGCGGTCATAGACCGCCCCTACAGTCGGTTTCCTTGACCCTTCTTGTTCCCTGATATAGAGTTTTCCCACTTTTGGTGACTGAAATTTTCGGTGAGGGAGTGGGGATTATGACAAAAAAATCTACATACGCAATAAGCGCGCTCCTGTGTCTTTTCCTGTCTCTGAACGCCTTTGCTCAGGGAACGGTCAATGCCACGGTGGGCGGAACCGTTGCCGATGCGACGGGAGCACTGATTCCCGGCGTCATGGTTACGGCGACGAACGTTGGGACCGGTATTGTGAATACCGTCGTTACCAATGAATCGGGCGCCTATAACTTTGCCAGTTTGCAGCCGGGAACTTACAAGATCAGCGCGCAACTTCCAGGGTTCCAGACTCAAACGTACACGGACGTTCAACTCGGCGGCGCACAGCAAGTGCGCTTAAATTTCGCG
>QHXA01000206.1:6252-7951 GCA_003222755.1 Acidobacteriota bacterium | reverse complement strand
CTCGCCAATCTTGAACGCAACCGTAGGCGACGTTGGCGCGAGAACAAGATCCACGCGCTCGAATGCCTTGTGAAAATCGCGGAGCATCAACGTTCGGACTTTCAATGCCTTCAGATAATAAGCATCGTAATAGCCGGCGCTGAGCGCGTATGTGCCCAGCAGAATGCGGCGCTTCACCTCACTTCCAAACCCATTGGCACGAGTCCGGCGATACATTTCCTGCAGGGATGAAGTGCTGCCACTCCGCGGCCCATACCGTACGCCATCATATCGAGCGAGATTCGAACTCGCCTCCGCGGTCGCGATCAGATAATAGGTTGCGACTGCGTATTCGGTATGCGGAAGGCTGATCTCGTACATCTCGCATCCGAGGCTTTCGTAGATCCGCATACCCGCTTCGATCTTTGCTTTGACTTGCGCGTCCAAGCCGCCGATGAAGTATTCCTTCGGTATTCCAATGCGCGTGCCTTTGATCGGTTTGTCGAGATTCTTTACGTAATCATCGATGGCCGTATCAGCCGATGTCGAATCGAAGTGGTCGAAGCCGGCGATGATTGCGAGCGTCTCCGCAGTTTCGCGGACGGTCTTTGACAGGGGCCCGATCTGATCGAGCGATGAACCGAATGCTACGAGACCATATCGCGAAATCCGGCCATATGTCGGTTTCAGCCCGACGACGCCGCAAAACGATGCCGGCGTTCGCACCGATCCCCCGGTATCCGAACCCAAGGCAATGAGCGATGTTCCGGAAGCCACGCTGGCTGCCGATCCGCCGCTGGAGCCGCCCGGAACTCGGTCGAGATTATGCGGATTGCGAGTGATGAAATATCCGGAGTTCTCGGTCGTCGAGCCCATTGCAAATTCGTCGCAATTCGTCTTACCAACGACGATCGCTCCGGCGCTGCGCAAGCGTTCCACGGCTGTGGCTGTATAAGGCGGGATGTAACTTTCCAGTATTTTTGAAGCGCAGGTCGTCGGCTGTTCGCGTACCGCAATGTTGTCTTTGATTGCAACCGGCACACCCGTTAAAGGTTCAATCGGCTCACCGGCTCCAATCTTCTCGTCCAGGCGGCGGGCCTCGTCAAGCGCGCGTTCCGGGCACAGCGAAAGAAATGCGCGAATGTCTTTGTCGACGCGATCGATTTCCTCGTAAACGCTTTTAATGACCTCGGTGACAGTCAGATCGCGATTCCGGTACAGCGCAACGAGCTTGTCCGAGGTGATTGTCTTCAGATTCATCGTTCAGTAATGACTTTCGGTACTTTGAAAAGCTTCACCGTGCGGCCGGCGTCAGAACTGCCTGTTCTGGGCGCCACACGGTCATCGCGAACGGCGTACTTGATGCTCGTCATGATCTGCGGCGTCGGTTCGATTCCGCTGAGGTCGAGCTCATTGAGTTTTTCAACGTACTCGACAATCCGACTGAGCTGTTCAGCGAGTTCCTTTTTTTCATCGTCTGCGACGTCCAGCATGGCGAGTTTGGCCACGTATTCGACATCCGCTTCGCTAATTTTCATAAGTAAAGACGATCTCCTTGATCCACGGGGACGCCCACGGCTCATTCATCTTCGCCAGCAGTTGCGGACGCATCTTCATGAGCTGCTTGCGCCAGATCTGATCGGGCACGTTGATGACGACACGGGAGCCTTGCACCGCAGTCACTGACGTTGCACCGGCCAGCTTCGACCCGACCAGTGCC
>QHXA01000206.1:0-6169 GCA_003222755.1 Acidobacteriota bacterium | reverse complement strand
CAAGCAAGTGGCGCAAACCCGGATCAAATGACATCGTTACGTTTTAACACAGGTTGGAGCGCGCGCTAAAGAAGCCCGTGCGTAAATTGGAAATCCGTAGGCGCCGGCTCTAACGGGCACGCTGACGTTTCGCGATTTTGCGCACGCCGGAGGCGTGCGCAAAGCGGCAGCGGCATATTGCTGTTGCCACGCTAGAAGCTGTAGCGAAGGATCAGAAGCGCGTGTGAATTGCGCCGATATTCTCCGAGAAAATCACCCAGCTCACCCCGAATCAGGGTCAGGTTCAGAGTGGCCCGCCAGTGTTGCCCGAAAGCCTGAGAATATTCGGCCTTCAGCCAAAAATCGGCACCATTCTGCCGGGCTGCGGTCTCGACGGCCACGTTTCGATTCGCATCGATTATGTAGCCCGCCCGGCCGAGAATCGTTTTCGTCAGGCCGCGATCGGGCGCGAAGGTCGAGGTCAGGCGGCTCATACGAGCATTCGTGACAGTCTCACCCGCATAACCGCCAATGAAAAACCATTCACCCGACTGGCGTTCAATCTGGACAACGTACAGCGCGTATTCATCAACGCGTTTGTCATTCGATTTGAAGTATGCCGCTTCACCTTTGATCGTGAAGAAGCCGGTCGGGATCGCCACATCACTGCCGGCCATGAGCATCGTCGGGTAAAACAGCTCAACTCCATCCGGCAAGGGTAAATTCAACGTGAATGAGGGTAAATGATTAAAACCCTGGTACAACGACACCTCATATTCAACGGCTCCTGCATGATTCCATCGCAGTCCGGCTTGTGGCCCGCCTGGGACGTGAAGCTGGACGTCCACGGGGCCGATGCCCGAAGCCGATTCGGGCGCCCATCGCTGATTCGCGAGCGGAATCCGGCTTGGTGTGAACCGCGGGGACCAAACCGCTTCGATCGTGTTGGCGCCTTTCTCGAAATTCAGGCGAGCAGCAGTGACGGCAAGGAACTCGTTATCTACAACATTCAGAAAATCACGTGGCGCAAAGCGGTCTGTAGGCGTGACGATGTCCGTTTTTCCCCACCGGATGAATTGTTTCCCAATCTCAAAGGTGACCGGTCCATTGTGATAGTTCGCACTCAGCCGCCGCACGTCGCCGAGCGGTCTGCGAATCCCTCGATCCTGCCATGACAGCTTGAAATCGCGATCGACCTGATGGTGCGTGTCCGTCCGGAAATCCACTGCGCCTGCGACTTCAAATGTGGGTGATGGCGCGTAGAAGCCCTCGTATCGAAACAGCGATTCCCCGACGGCCTGCGCGCGATCATTCGCAGCCTTTTGTGGGTAAAATGTGCCGCGGTTTTCGAGAAAGCCGCGGTGCGTGTACGTTTGGGCAAAGCACAGGGAGGTTACAGAGAAAATGAGTATCGCAGCGAAGTATCCTCGCACGCCCTTCGGGCTGCGCACCGCGGAGCGGTGCGGGGATATTAGCCAGGGGTGAGCGAGCGCAGCGAGCCACCCCTGGTGCTGGTTTCCATGGAGGACCGCACCCCGGCGGGGTGCGAGGATCGACGGGTTTTCGTTTTTCACGATTCGCGGCGCAATGCCTGCAGCGTGAACGCGTCATCCTTCATTGAAACGTTGTACTGGAGCTTTTCGACTTTGAGAATCGTGCGGCTGTTTCGCTTTAAGTCATGCATGTCGATTTCGTGCGCCGTCCAGATGCCTTGATCGTTTCGGATATCCGTGTAATGCGCGCGGCGCACAAGCTGGTCTTTACTGTAATTCTCGATTTGGGCGAGCGCGAAATTGTCCTTGCGGAGCCAGAGATACGAATGGCTGTACTGCGAAGCTTTCGATTGTCTGGGTGTGGATTGAAGTTTCCAGCACGCGGCGCCATCAATTGACTCTTCGCCAAGCATCTTGTAATCGAACTGATTCGTGTCCCGCTCTTCGAGATCTTCGAAACTGAAATCCGTTCCAAAGAATCGCGTCGATCGATCCTGCAGCGCAATCCGCCGCTCGCGATTGATGGCGGGCGTCCACATCCATTGGTCCGACGCTTTGTCCGCGTGATTGATAATTAGCAGCGCGACTCCCTTCACTTCTGCCGGCGCCGTGAATCGCAGTACCGCCTTACTCGAGCCGTGCGATCCAACCCGGTCGTATTGCCAGCGTTTTTCGATGATCTTGCCTTTCGCATCCAGAACCCGCAGTGTTCCTTCGTATCGCTGCGACTGTGATGTGCTGCGCCGTTGAGCCTCCTCCACAATCTGTCGAGGGTCTTGTTGGAGGAAAACGAACATCAACAAGCCATAGAACCCGCGCTTACTCATACTCCAATGCCTCCACGAGTGAGCCGCGCACAGCGGATTCTGCGGGGCCAATGGCTGCAATAAAAGAAGCAGCCAGGATCGTCGGAATCATGAATGCGACAAACGCCAGGGGGAAAATGTAATCCAGATCCAGCCCGCCGAGGTCGCGCTTGACCATACCCAAGCTGTAGTAGAGATTGATCGCGCCAAGAGCCGTACCGAGCACGAGACCGATCACGCCGATGCTAAAAGCCTCGATCCAAATTGTCCGGCGGATTTGATTTCGGAGACCGCCAACCGCCTGCATTACGCCCAATTCGCGCCGCCGGTCGGTTATGGAAACGGTCAATGTGTTCACAATGCCCAACACAGCCACCAGAATCGCGACGGCGATTTGGTTGTACGTCAAGGCAAACCATTGATCGATCAGCTTCATGATCCAATCACGAACTTCACGATTCGTCAGCACCAGCAATCCGTGATGGCCGGCCAGCGCATCGATCACACGTTGCCGCACCACACCGACATCCTCGCCCTTCTTGACGTACACACGCGCGACGTTTGCCGTATCGTCGTTCCACCACTTTGTGTAAACCGAACGATCGATGAGTAACGAACCCTGCAGATCCGAATAATCGCGCACGATCCCCACAATAGGCAGTTTCAATAAGCCCGATGGAGTCGGCAGTTCGACGATGTCTCCCATGCGTACTGTATGGATCTGTGCAAACGAGTCGGAAACCATCATCCCCTTGCCTTGCCCCGTAAGCCGGTTCATCTCTTCGGTTGTGCCCGCCACAGGCATGCGATGAACGGTCCCGCTGACCTTTTCCGTCTCGATCGCAAGAACCATGACAGGAACATTTCGAAACGAAACACGCGCGTTGCGCACGAGTTGCACCTGATCAACGCCCGCAACGTGTTCAATGACCGACCTGATACTTGCGGGGAAGGTGATTGCGCGCACCACCAAGTTTGCGCTTGGCGACACAAAGAAATCGGGATTCAGAGCGTTGTCCATCCACTCGCCAACGGAAGTGTAGAAAGAGTGGGCAAATCCGCCAAAACCAACGACCATCGCCAATGACAGCATCAGAGCCGATACGGTTGCGGATGTTCTGCGGGGTGCCTGAACCAAGCTGTCCGCGGCAAGCGTGCCCTCTGCCGGCAGGAGTTGCTTCAGGATCGGGCGCAGGCATTTGGATAACAGCAGCGTCAGTGCTGGAGCGAGCAACAGGCCCGCCACAATCATCAGCACATAACCTGCATAGAAGAACAGTTTCGAATACGAGAGAAACAAACAAGCTACAGATATCAGTGAAACAGTCAACGCCATCCTCCGGCGCCTCCGGTTTTCGCCTGCTGAGAGCACTTGATACTTTCCCTTTTGCAGTGCCTGTACCGGATCGACACGCGCCGCGCTGCGGGCAGGGATCGATGCGGCGAAGATGCTCGTGATAACGCCAATGGCGATGCCGGCGACGATCAGCTTTGGATCAATTGCCAGTTCGGTGACGCGCTGAGCGAAACCGGTGGTTTGCTCCAGCACCGTGCTCATATACGTGGTAATCACGGACGCCATGCCGACGCCGGCAAATGCTCCAAGCGCAGAACCCACGAACCCCGCAGTAATACTCTCGAGGAAAAATAGGCGCTGGATCTGGCCTCGTGTCGCACCAAGCGCACGCAATATTCCGATCTCGGATCGGCGTTGTGTGACGGCGATGGCGAATGAGTTATAGATGATGAACATGCCGACGATCAGCGCGAAAAGGCTGGAGATGGTCATTGCCGTCGAATAGCTTCGCAGCAAGCCTTCGAAATGCCGGCCTCGCGCGGACGGTGTTTCCACTTCGAAGCTCTCGCCCAGCGCGGCTTTGACGGCCGCCTTGCACTGATCCACGGTGATGCCCTCTTTTGCGCGAATGTCGATGCGATCAAAACGGCGCCCCCGACCCAGCACTTGCTGCGCAGCGTAGATGTCCATGACCGCCAGATTGCCACCAAACGCTTGCGTCATGCCGGCGGAGCTCATAATGCCCCGCACCGTGAATTGTTTTTCGCCATCGATGGTCAGAAGCGGGACTCTGCTGTTGACTTCTAACTTATTCCGCTCCGCGAATTCCTTCGTAACCATGACAGAATCCGGTTGGGCGAGAAAAACGAGTGGGTCATCGATGATCGCATCGTCCGCATCTTTCAGTTCGTAATCGCGAAGACTACGATCGCCCGTCATGTCGATGCCAAGAAGGAGGATGCTGCCCTGTCCGGGAATTTTTGTTTCAACGTTTGCTTCGATGACGGGCACCGCGACCCCGACTTCCGGCACCGCCTGCACCCGCTCAAGAATGGATTCGTCAAAGCCGAACTCGCCGGCCGAAACCTGCAATTGGGCGGAGCCGGCGATCTGATCGATAGTTTTGTCAAACGCGCTGAAGATCGAACGATTCGCGGTATGCATCGCGACGAATACAGCGACACCCAGCACAATGCCGGCCAACGTCAAGGTCCACCGGAGCACGTGCCGCCGCAAGTAAGGCCAGCTCAAGAGCCGCAGCAGCATCATCGCCGGCGGTCCTCCACGATGCGGCCGTCGCGCAGGGACACGGTTCGAAAGCAGCGATTCGCTACTTCGAGATCGTGCGTGACGATCAGAATCGTCGAGCCCAGACGCGAATGCAGGTCCTCGATGAGCTTGAGAATCTCCTGGCCGGTATGCGTGTCCAGATTGCCTGTGGGTTCATCCGCCAGCAGTATCGGAGGATAAACGGAAAGCGCTCGCGCTATGGCCACGCGCTGGCGTTCTCCGCCTGAGAGTTCGTCCGGAAGGTGTTCGAGCCGGTGGTCGAGCTGTACGAGGTTTAGGAGTTCCTTCGCGCGCGCTTCGATTTTCTTGCGCGGCCACTTGCGCAAATGCAGCGGCAGCGCGACATTTTCCAGGCAGTTCAGCGTTGGAAGCAGATTGAAAAACTGAAACACGAAACCGATCTTGTCGCGCCGGACCCGCGTCAAATCGTCATCTGAGAGTTCGGCCAGGTTTTCGCCTTCAATTCGAATCTCTCCCGATGTAGGCCGGTCCAAGCCGCCAATGAGATTGAGTAGCGTGGATTTTCCCGACCCCGAAGGACCCACGATGGACACAACCTGGCCTTTCGCGATTTCCAGACTGACATCCTCAAGCGCAGTGGCCTTGCGTTTTCCCTCGAATACCTTCGAGACATGGCTGAGCGAGATCATCAAAGAACGATGATAGCAGGCAATATGTCCTCGCCATGCGACGACATACTTGACCAACCAGTACCCCTAGTGTGAATCTTCAAGGGAGAATCAGAGGAGATAGAGACAATGAAACTTACAATACTCGCAATCATCACCATTGCCGCTGCGGCATTTGCGTTACAGACCGGTTCTGTACAGACGGAGCCGATCAAAGTAAGAGGTTGTCTGCAAGGGAACGGCTCGACTGAGAGTCCATGGTCCTTACGTGGCGTTGCCCTTCCTCCCCCACCGACCGCAGCACCGGCCGGAGCCCCTGGTGGACGCGGTGACGGTGGAGCCCGTGGAGGCGGAGCGGGGGCCCGCGGTCGCGGAGATGGTGCCGGACAGGGAGTTGCAGACGCAGCAGGCGCCCGCGGAGCCGGCGGCCGTGGTGCTGGCGGAGACCGCGGCGCTGCACCGCCTGCGGCACCTGCCCCGCCACCTCAACCGCGCGTCGATCTTCGGCTGACCGACATCGACATGTCGCCTTGGCGCAACATGTTTGTCGAAGTCGAAGGGACGTTGGGTCCTCGTCCAGCCACAGGCCTGCAGGAATTCCGGGTCACATCGGCGCGATCGGCTTACGGCGAGTGCCGTTAACCATCCAACGAATCCGCAACTCTGTAACTCAAT
>QHXA01000205.1 GCA_003222755.1 Acidobacteriota bacterium | reverse complement strand
GAAGGCGGCCGACGAATCGCAGCGTGGAGTCCCATTCGATGCGGCGCGTCAAGTCCGCTGAGGCGCGGATGAAAAACTGATGGTTCGGATCATTTCCTTCAAGCAGGTTTCCGAAGAAGTCGGCATGTCCCGGTTCCATCCGGAGCCGCTTAACGAGATACGAATAACCGGCAGTGAAGCGCAACGATTCGAGAGCATCGTAGCTCGCGCTGAGCTCTCCTCCATAGGTCTTTGCATTCAGGTTGTTTAAGAAAAGCACTGTGGGCGGCTGCAGGGTGACAAGTTCGCTGCTGCGAAGCGTGTCATAAACGTTAAAGAAGGTCGCAAGGTCGGCAAACAGCCTGGGGGCAATCCGCGATCGGTATCCAAATTCGAATGCAACGAGATCTTCCGATTTGAAATTCTTGTTACCGGAAAGAATCAGCGGGGCCGCTACGATGTTGCTGTCCGTGTCGAAGCGAGTAGGTGTGCGAACCGCGCGGGACACCGCACCCCACACGAATTCATCAGAACGGATCGCCCAGGAAGCCCGGACGCTCGGCTGAATTTCGAATCCGGTGAAATCGTTGTGCTCGAATTTCGAGCCGACCTGGAGCTTCAGGCGGCTTTGCGCAAAGGAGATTTCGTCTTGAATGAAAGCTGTGCCTAGCGGATACGTCCGTCGCATCGGAATAAACTGAAGCGTCGGCATGGGAAACGTCACGTCATTATTCCAGCGATACCCCGCTCCCCATGTGACGTTGTGTGCGCGGATCGTAAATTGGTGTTGCAGGTCGATATCGAAAATGCGTTGATGAATCTCGCTGTTGGGTTGTACACGCCGAAGCAGCCGTTCGTAAGAGGTTTGCACTTGAATGGAAGATTGATTCGAGATTCGACGGTTCCAACGGCCCATCACATTGCCGCCGATGAACTTCGCGTCCGGATGTGCAAGAATTCCCTCGAAACCGCGATAGGCATCACCTTCCACAGTGATTTCACTCGCCGGACGTGAGCTATCGACGCGAAATCCCGCGCGGCCGAACCGGGAGTTGTCTTGAGCGGGTGTTCCCCGTTCGTGGAGAACGAGCTGATCTCGATCAAAAAATTTACCGTAGACGCGATAGCTCGTGTCGCGAATAAGCGAACCGCCCGTCCTTACCGAACCAATCGCCCTACTGTCTGCGCCGCCACCGGTCGCGACGATGGTTGTACTCGACGTCTGGTGCGAACTTTTCGTGATAATGTTTACGATTCCATTGACGGCATTGGTGCCCCAAAGCGTTGCGCCTGGGCCCCGAACCACTTCGATACGTTCGATGTCATCGAGTACAAGATCCTGAAGTTCCCAAAACACGCCCGCGAAGACCGGGGAGTAGACGGTTCGTCCATCCATCAAGACCAGCATTTTGTCGGAAAGCTGCGAGCTGAATCCGCGTGCCGAAATGGCCCAGGTGGACGCGTTGATTCGCGCCACCTGCATACCGGGCACCAGGCGCAGCGCTTCTGCGATACTGGTCACTCCCGTTCGGCGTATATCTTCCGAAGTGATCACGGTGACTGCAGCTGCCGTTCGCCCAAGCGGCTCGGCCTTGCGGGCGACGGAAGTGACGTTGACATCCAACAGTTCCTCTAAGGTGAGCTTTTTGAAATCCGCCTGCGGCGGATTCTGGGAGAAACTGGTACACTCTCCGATCGCCAGCAGCATGAACAAACAGCCGACCTTCCGCATATCATCCCCAGAGTAGAAAGTATACGCACTTGTGTTACGTTTTTTACTGAGCTCAATGAAAGTTCGCAGGTTAGCCGCTGCCGTCATCTCCATGTTCATAGCGCGGCTGGAGGCCCCGACGCTCATAGGCCAGACGACCTCGGTAGAGGGCCAGGTCAAAGCTGCATTCCTGTTTAAGTTCGCCCAATTCATCCAGTGGCCAAACCAGGCTTTCGCCGATCGCGACACGCCTTTTACGATGTGTGTTATGGGCGATCCATTTGAAGGAGCATTGGAAAAGACCATCGAACACGAAACGCTCAACGGCCGGCCGATCGCCGTTCGTCGGCTCGGTGCGTCCGACAGTCTTCGAGGGTGCCATGTCGTCTATGTTGGAAAACTGGAAGCGCGCAGGTCGACGGAGATCATAGGAACGGCCAACCAGGTTTTTACGACAGAAGGTATGCCGATTCTGACTGTGGGCGATTCGGACGACTTCATCAATGCCGGCGGAATCATCCGCTTCACGGAGCTTGGACAGCGAGTTCGATTCGAAATCAATCCTGATGCAGCCGAACGCGTGTCCTTGCGGATCAGCTCGAGATTGCTACGCGTGGCGGATATTGCGCGGCCGCGTCCACGAGCGGGGATACCATGATTTCTTTTCGCAAACTGTCGATCCCGAAGAAGATCGTCGCGATCATCATGGTGATCAGCGGTGCGGCGTTGCTGCTGGCCAGTGCCACGCTCATCGCATACGACTTCACCGCCGCCCGTCGTGACCTGAGAGCCAGCGCGACCGTGTTCGCGCGCATCGTCGCCGATAACACCACTGCGGCCGTCTCCTTTAACGATCCAGCGGCTGCTGTGGAGACGCTCAATTCGCTTCGTGCCGAGCCCTCCATCGTCGCAGCCTGCGTCTATACGCTTGCAGGCTTGTTCGCGCAACACGTGATTGCCGGCGCTCCAGGCTGTCCAGCGCTGCCAACAGCGCAAATGGACGAGAGCGGCATCGTCGTGGCATCAAGCCCCATTCAGTTGAACGGAAAAGATATTGGTATCGTGCAGCTCCGCGCGACGCTGGCGCCCGCGTATACGCACCTGCGGCTGGAGGTCGCGACTATAGGCGCAATCTTGGTCATCGCCGGCCTGTTTGCTTATTTGCTTTCTGCGCGTCTTCACAAATTCGTCTCGGAACCCCTCCTGAGCCTTGCCAACACGGCCCATGAGGTCTCGCGACAGAAGGACTATTCCATTCGAGCCACCAAGCAGAACGAAGATGAACTTGGTGAGCTCGTCGATGCATTCAATGAAATGCTCGTGCAAATTCAGGAGCGGGAAAATGATCTCCAGGAACGCACCGCCGAGTTGGTTCAGGCAAGCCGAATGAAAGATGAATTTCTGGCAACCCTATCTCATGAGCTGCGCACGCCACTGAATTCAATCTTGGGTTGGGCGGTCCTTGTGCGAGAAGGCAAGTTGCCGGATGAGCGCGAAAAAGCGGCACTGGAATCGATCGAACGCAACGCGCGCATGCAGGCGCGGCTGATTGAAGATTTGCTCGATGTGTCGCGAATCGTCTCCGGGAAGTTCACACTGGATCCTTCGCTAGTCGGACTAAGCCAAATCATTGAGAGCGCGATTGAGGTGGTGCGTCCGACGGCCGAAGCAAAACACATCCGCATTGAATTCAAAAAACCGTCCGAAACAGTGCGGGTCACCGGAGACGGGGCTCGTCTTCAGCAAGTCGTTTGGAATTTGTTATCGAACGCGGTGAAATTCACCGGCGAGCGCGGTTCTGTCATCGTGCGGCTCGAGAAGAGCGAACAGCATGCGCATATTTCTGTTTCAGATAACGGCGTCGGGATTGCACCGGAATTCCTTCCGTACGTCTTCGATCGATTCCGCCAGGCCGATGGCTCCTCCACACGGAAGCATGGAGGACTGGGCTTGGGACTGGCAATCGTGCGCCACATCGTCGAGATGCATGGCGGATCTGTCCGCGTGGAGAGCCGCGGAAAGGGCCAGGGCACCACGTTTACAATCGAATTGCCACTGTCGCCAACGAAATCGATGGGTGCGAGCCTTTATCCCGAAACGGGTGCTGGGAAATTAGCGACCGGTTGAAAAAATCTGAAATTGTTTTCGTCGGTTACCTGCGAATCGTTTCGTCTCGGCCCGGTCCAGTGGAGATCATGCTTATAGGAATCTCTAAATAGTCGGAGAGAAACTTCACATAATCCTGCGCAACGGTGGGAAGCTCCGGCCAATCTTTAATGCCGGCGACAGACTGTTTCCAGCCTCGAATGTTTTTGTAAACGGGTTCGACGGCCGCCAGAATTGCGCTGTCAGCCGGGAACTCCTTCAGCACCGAACCCTTGTACTTGTACTCGACGCAGAAGGGAATTTCATCAAACGCATCGAGCACATCGATTTTCGTAATCACAATCGAATCCAGTGCATTGATCATCGTTGCGTATCGCGCCGCGGGACCATCAAACCAGCCGCAGCGCCGCGGACGACCAGTTGTTGAGCCGTATTCGTTTCCTCGCGTGCGAAGTTGTTCGCCGGCAGCATCGGCGCACTCAGTTGGAAAGGGACCGCTGCCGACGCGCGTCGTGTAGGCTTTCGAAATACCAATCACACTGTGCACATATTTAGGCGATATACCGAGACCAGTGGCAGCTCCGCCGGCTGCAGCGCTGGACGAGGTCACGAAGGGAAATGTGCCGTGATCGACGTCGAGCAGCGTTCCTTGGGCGCCTTCGAACAAGACGGATCTGCCACTGCGAATCATGTCGTTCAGCATCACGGCGGTATCGGTCACGAATGGTCTGATCGTCTGTCCATACTTTGTGTACGACTCGCAGATCGGTTCCGGATCGATCGCTTGCGGATATTTGAACGCTTCGAGCGTGCGGTTCTTCTCGACAACTTGAGCGCGGATCTTCTCAGGTAATGTCGCCGGATCCATCAAATCACAGACGCGAATGCCACGCCTGGCCATCTTGTCTTCGTATGCCGGCCCGATGCCGCGTGACGTGGTTCCGATGCGCCGCTCTCCGAGCTGCTTCTCGATGGCGGCTTCGAGCACGCGATGGTAAGGAAGTATGAGATGGCACCGATTCGAGACGAAGAGCCGCCCATCTACGGGGATCGACATGGCGCTTTTAATCGCTTCGGATTCTTCGATTAGCGCGAGTGGATCCAAAACCACTCCACCACCGATGACGCACTTCACATGCGGTTGAAAAATGCCTGATGGTATCAGATGGAGCACGTGGCGGCGATTGCCGACGCTAACCGTGTGGCCGGCGTTATGGCCGCCCTGATACCGCGCCACGCAGTCATAGTCGCGCGAAAGGAGGTCAACGATTTTTCCCTTTCCTTCGTCGCCCCATTGAACACCAACGACTGCGAGGTTCGTTTTCACTACAGGTGTTTGTCGAGAGCTTTCGTGATTACGCTCTTGTCGACTGCCCCGACAATTTGTTCTTTGACTTGGCCATCTTTGAAGACCAGAAGGGTGGGAATGCCACGAACATTGAAACGCGCGCCAGTCGCCTGATTGGAATCGACATCGAGTTTACCGACTTTGACGCGGCCCTTGTATTCGTCGGCGACGGCATCAACCGCTGGAGCTATCGCGCGGCAGGGTGCACACCAGGCGGCCCAAAAATCCACTAAGACAGGTGTGCTGGACTTCAGAACTTCAGTTTCGAAGTTGTTGTCCGTGATCTCGATCGTATTAGCGCCCATGAATCCTCCAAAAAAAATTCTACACTAACTGTCGACCTGCCGCGCTCCGCATTGCGCACGCCGGAGGCGTGTCAGGAAATTAGCCGGGGGTTAAGCGAGCGGGAGCGAGCGCAACCCCCGGTTGTCTGAAACCCAGAACAGCCGCACCCTGGAAAGGGTGCGAGGACTCCTCGACACCCTTTCAGGGTGCGGATTCCTGAGTTGTTGACGTATTCCAGGGTACGCAAAAGACGCGTACCCCTAGCTAATTTCCTAGCACCGCTTCGCGGTGCGCTTGTACGCTGGGCTGCGATATGATCTTGGTGTGCCATTCGCGTCCAGCCGCAACAGGCGATCCAGCCCAATTGTGATTAGCGGCTTTGGGTGCGTCACTCCGCTCGGAAATTCTCGTGAAGAACTCTGGGACGGCTTCCGACACGCAAGAAGTGGCATCCAGCGAATTTCTGCATTTGATCCATCACCTTTTCCCGTTCAAATTGCGGGCGAAGTCCGCGGCATCGATCCGTACGAATATTTCCACGCGAAGGAACGCCCGCACGTTTCACGCGCCGCTGCGCTTGCAATTGTTGCTACCCGACAAGCGCTGGCAGACGCGAAGCTAAACCCTGAGTTACTCACCATCGAAGACCGGCGGAGAATTGGAGTTGTCATTGGCAGCGGTGGCGGCGGCCACGAGTTTACTGAACGCCAATATGCGTATTGGTTTCGAGGCGAGCCGAAGAAGGCGAGCGTCTATACGATTCCGACGTCGACCATCGGAACACTGAGTAGTGAGATCTCGATGGCGTTCCGTCTGCATGGAGCCAGTCACGTGATTTCCACCGGTTGTACGAGCTCGACGGATGCCTTGTTCTACGCTTGCGAGGCGGTCGCCAGCAGGCGCGCCGACATCGTCGTGACCGGCGGCGTTGACGCGCCGCTGGCTCCCGGCATTTTGGCGGGCTTTTGCCTGATGCGAGTGTTGACACAATCANNCGAGTGTTGACGCAATCATGGAACCATCGGCCGGAATTCGGATCCAGGCCATTTTCCAAAGACCGTGATGGCTTTGTTCTCGGTGAAGGGGCGTGGATCTATGTTGTCGAGAGCGAAAGCTCAGCGAAAGCGCGAGGCGCGCCGGTTTATGGCGAGGTGCTGGGATACGGGTCCACGTGCGACGCCTACCATCGCGTTCGGCTCGATGAGTCCGGAATCGAACCCGGACGCGCGATGGAAATGGCGATCCAGGATGCGGGTCTGTCTATTAACGAAATCGATTATGTAAATGTTCACGGAACCTCAACCCAACTGAATGATCGAATCGAGACCAAAGCGATCAAGCATTGCTTCAAAGAAAGGGCAGCACGGATTCCGATGAGTTCGACAAAATCGATGGTTGGCCATCCCCAAGGCGCCAGTGGCGCAGCCGGCATCAGCGCGGTCCTGTTTGCATTCAAGGAGAATCTCATCCCTCCCACTTTGAATCTCGATGTTGCCGATCCCGAATGTGATCTGGACTACGTGCCACTCCGACCGCGTAATGCCGCTGTCGCTTCCGCACTAGCCAATGGCTAATTTCCCAGCACCGCTCCGCGGTGCGCTCACTGCTCGGCGGTGCAGGACAACAATGTGGCCTGATTTTCGCCATCGGGCAGACGAACCGGAGATCATGGACGATCTCAGCCAGCCCGAGCATGAGTTCGCTGCGGCATATCGTGAACTGGAAGTCATCAATAGAAAACTCGGCGGGATTCGCGCCATTGAGCGATTCTTGCCGCGAGCAACGAATCTGCTGATGCTCGACGTTGCGGCCGGCGCCTGTGACGTCAGTGAAGCGCTGCTTCGAACCCGGCCGGGGCGGATTATCGTGCTGGATTTGAATCCTCGAGGACTCAAACTTGCCGCGAACTCATGGCCGGTTGTTGGCGATGCGCTCGAACTTCCATTTCGCGACCGGACGTTCGATGCGGTGATGGCGTCGCTGTTCTTTCATCATCTTTCGAATGACAACTGCGTTCGTGTGCTCTCCGAGATGTGGCGAGTCGCCAGACAGCGAGTACTCGTGAACGATCTGCATCGAAGTGCTGTGGCGTATTTTTCGATTCGCG